>USHS01000069.1 GCA_900554585.1 uncultured Collinsella sp. | reverse complement strand
TCGACACCGCCGAGTTCGCGATCCCCGGCCTTGACGACGAGTTCCGCGTCATCGTGTCTCCGTGGATCCTCTCCTCGCTGATCACCGATCGCCTTGCCGCTTACTACGAGACGGTCACCAAGCACAACCTCAACTACCGTCGTTACTATCACCAGTTCGACTACTAATCGGTGACAAATAAGCTACTGATCAAGAAGCACCCTGCCCGGGCGCATGCGTCCGGGCATTTTTATGCCGAAATTCGAAAGAAAGGGGATCAAATGAGGCAGTTTATCGTTGCATCCCATGCTCATTTTGCGTCCGGAATCGTCGAGAGCATCGGCCTGCTCTCCGGCGAGCGCGAAAACGTCCATGCGCTCTCTATGTATGTCGACGGAAACGAGGACCTGACCAAGGAGGCCGCAGCGATTCTGAACGGCTTTGCCGCGAACGATGAGGTCGTCGTTTGCACCGACCTCTTTGGCGGCAGTGTCAACAACGAGTTCACCAAGATCGTCCAGACGCGTCCCAACACGCACCTCGTGACCAATATGAACCTGCCGCTCCTTATTCAGCTGCTGTTCGTGCCCGAATCCACCCCGATCGATGAGGCCATTCGCCAGATCGTCGAGGCGGACGACACCAAGGTCAAGTACGTCAACGACCTGCTGGGGCAGGCCGAGCTCGATGAGTTTTAACCACTAGGGAGCACATCATGATTCAGATGATTCGTGTAGATTATCGACTGCTTCACGGCCAGGTTGCCGTTAGCTGGACCTCGGCTCTGGGTGCCGATTGCATCCTGTTGGTGAGCGACACGGTCCTCAATGACAAGCTTCGTCTACAGGCCCTGTCCCTTGCAAAGCCTGAGGGCTGCAAGGTCGTCGTCAAAAACACCGAGGACGCCGTCAAGGCGCTCCAGAGCGGAGTGACTGATAAGTACAAGCTCTTCGTGGTTTGCGAGACGATCCAGCAGGCCGGTGCCGTCGCCAAGGCGATGGGAGTCAAGAAGATCAACCTCGGCAATGTTGCCTTTAGCGAGAATGCCCGCCAGGTCTCGACGAGCGTGTTCCTTACGCCCGAAAACGAGGCATACGTCAAAGAGCTACTCGGCGAGGGCTACGAGCTGTTCATTCAGATGATTCCGGCAGATGCGAAGACTGACGCCGCGAAGGTCATCGGTTAGGGGCTGCCATGGTTATCAAGACAATCCTGATTTTTCTGATCGCCCTTTTGGGCTATTCCGAGTGGCTGACGGGCACGAGCTACCTCCAGCGCCCGATTGTGCTCGGACCTCTGGTTGGCCTTGTCATGGGCGACATGGTGACCGGCACGATCATGGGCGCCACGATGGAGCTTGCCATGGTCGGCGCCATCTCGGTCGGTGCGTATAACCCGCCCGATACGATTTCCGGAACCATTCTGGGTGTGTCGCTTGCCATGCAGGCTGGTGCGGACGCTTCGGCGGCCCTGACCCTGGGCATTCCCATCGCAACGATCGTCCTGGCGCTCGATACGGCCCTGGGCCAGCCGGTGATGCTACTGCTGGTGCACCGTATCGACAAAAACGTCGAGGACGGAGACACCAAGGCCATCACGCGCAACATGCTCATCGCCGGCTACGCGCAGAGCTGGTGCGGCCTGCTGATTATTCCCCTGGCATTCTTCTTTGGCGCCGATGCTGTTGCCAGCCTGCTCAACATCATCCCCGATTTCGTTCAGACCGGTATGGATGTCGCCGCCGCCTTCTTGCCCGCACTCGGTTTTGCAATGCTGGCTCAGATGATTATGAACAAGACGGTGGCGCCGTTCTTCTTCGCTGGCTTCTTCCTCGTCGCCTACTTTGGCATTAGCACGACGGGCGTGGCGATCTTTGCCGCGATCATCGTCGTCGCGATGACGGTTTTGGGTGACAAGAAAAAGGCGGAGCAGCCCGCAGTGGCAACCGAGGATCCTGCGATTGGGAGTGGGTTCGATGAGTTTTAAGTTTGAGTCTTCTTACGACGGGCTGATTTCCCGCGCAGACCTTAAGAAGCTGTTCTGGCGCTCGATTCCCTATGAGCATTCCTGGAACTACGAGCGTATGGGCCATATCGGCTTTATGTGGGCCCTTATGCCGATCCTTCGCAAGCTGTATCCGCAGGATGCGGACTTTAAGGCCGCCCTCAAGCGCCATATGGAGCTCTATAACGTCACGCCGTACATCTCGACGCTCCCCGTGTCCATCGCCGCTGCAATGGAGGAGGTCAACGCTACTGACGATAGCTTTGACACGAGCGCGATCTCTAATGTCAAGCTTGCTTTGATGGGGCCGCTGTCCGGCGTGGGCGATGCCTTCTACTGGGGCACGCTGCGAATTTTGGCAACGGGTGTCGGCACGTCGCTGGCGCTACAGGGCTCTATTCTTGGCCCGATTTTGTTCCTGCTCGTGTTCAATGTCCCTCACTACATCATCCGTTACCTGCTGACGTTTGTGGGGTATCGCTTTGGCTCGGACATGATCAGCAAGGTCCAGGAATCGGGCATTATGGACACGATCGTCAAGATGGCCTCTATCATGGGCGCCATGGTGATCGGCGCTATGACCATGGAGATGGTCACCGTGGACATTCCGCTCATGGTCGGTGCGGGCGATGGTGCTCAGACGCTGGCCGAGCTGCTCAACGGAATCTTCCCGGGCTTTGTCACGATGGGGCTGTTTGGAATCGTCTATCTCATGCTCAAGAAGAAGATGAATCCGCTGGTCATCATGCTCGTGATCCTGCTCGTGAGTATCGCCGGCGCGTTCTTTGGAGTGCTTGGTGTTCAGTAGGGTATCCGTCATAATGAGAATAATGTAAGAGGGGGCGTCGCGCACACTGTGCTGCGGCGCCCTTTTGCCGAAAGGTGGACAAGATGGAGTATCCGCAGCTTGCCGTCATGAATATCAGCCATCGTTATTTTGACCTTGAGGAATTCTTTTCTTCGGCAGCGGCCTCGGGCTACACGTGTTGCGAGCTTTGGACCGGGGCGATGCATCTGTATGTCGATTGCCATGGATACGATTCGCTCGAGCAGGTGCGGGAGCTGTCGCAGCGGTATGGGGTTCGGATTGTGGGGCTTTGTCCCGAACAGAACAACCCCAAGCCGTGGAATATCGCGGCGCGTGGGAATGAGGCGCGTGCCCGCACGCTCGCGTACTTTAAGAACGTTGTGGATATCGCGGCGGAACTTGGAGCCGAGCAGGTCATGGTCTCGAGCGGCTGGGCATTTTTGAACGAGCCGATCGAGGACGCGTGGGGTCGCAGCGCCTCGATGCTGCGTGCGATTGCCGAGCATGCGGGAGAGCGCGGCGTGCGACTGGTGCTCGAGGCCCTACAGCCGGTTGAGTCGATGATCGTGAACTCGGCGGCCGACACGAAGCGCATGATCGAGGCAGTTGATCATCCGGCACTTAAGGCGTGTCTGGATTTGGGCGCTATGGCGGTGGCAGGGGATACCATCGACGATTATTTCGATCTGCTTGGCGATGATGTCGCCCACGTGCATTTTGTCGATGTTGCGGCAGATGGCACGACGCATCTTGCCTGGGGTGACGGCGACCGCGATATGCGCGCCGACCTGGATAGGCTGGTGGCGCGCGGCTATCGCGGAGTTGTTTCGGCCGAGACCTATGACGGGCGCTATTTCGCCGACCCCGCAGCTGCCGATGCGCAGGTAATGGCAGAGTATCGTCGTGCGATTGGCGCCTAGGCGGGTTTGGGTTGCGGCGATCTGCCCTATGTTTCCAAATGAATACGGCGTGAGCGGCTGCGATGGATTTTCCCCGCAAACACTCTAGTATGCTAAAGTACCCAGAAGACCGGCGGAGCTATGCCGGTCTTCTGTTCTATATGAAACACAGCATGAGGAGGCTCACCAGATGACGGCCACACCGTGGGGATTCCGGGACATATTGCCCGAGGAGGCTCAGGCGCGCGAGGAGATTGCGCTGACGGTGAAGGGCTGCTTTAGGGAGCATCATTACCTGCCGGTCGAGACGCCGCTGCTCGAGGACAAGGGTTCGCTCGAGGAAGGCGGCCGCATCGCGGACACGCCGTTCAAGCTTTTTGATGACGACGGTCGCCTGCTGGTGGTCCGTCCCGACAACACGCTGCCGATCGTTCGCCTGGTTTCGACTCGCATGCGCGCGGCCGATCTGCCGCTGCGCCTGCGCTATGAGGCGCCGGTGGTCCGCGAGTGTCAGCGCAATGCCGGTGGCTCGCGTCAGTTTACGCAGCTGGGCTTTGAGCTTATCGGTGCGGGCGATACCACGGGCGATGTCGAGATCGTCTCGCTGGTGGCCGAGGCCGTGCGCAAGCTGGCACTGCCCGATGCGCGCATTATCGCAGGCAGCGTGCGTCCGTTTAAGGAGCTGCTCGCGGCCTGTGGGGATCGCGAACTGGCTGCCGAGGCATTGCGTTGCGTGCACGCCAACGACTTTGTGGGCCTCGATGCCCGTGTGGCGGCAAGCGCCGAGCCCGAGGCCGTCAAGGCTGCCATTAGCGAGCTGCCGCGCTTGCACGGCGGCGCCGAGGTACTCGACCGCGTCGACGCGCTGCTGACGGCGGCGGGCATTGTCGCGCCGCTCACGCGCGAGCTGCGCGCCCTGGTCGAGGGCCTGGCTCCCGAGGACGCCCAGGTGCTGTCCTTCGACTTCTCCATCATGAACTCGTTTGATTACTACACGGGCCTGGTCTTTAAGGCCTATGCCGGCGGCCTGCCCGATCCGGTCGGTTCGGGCGGACGCTACGACTCCATCTTTACCGGCGCATTTGGCGACGGCATCGAGGTGCCGGCGGCGGGCTTCGCCTTTTCGCTCGAGCGTCTGGAGGCCGCGCGCACCTCGGCCGAGGACGCTGCTTCCGATGGTGACCATGCCGTGGGCCGCGGCACCGAGGGTCCGCTGCGCATTGCCGTGCCCAAGGGCTCGCTCAAGGCCGACACGCTCGACGTGCTCGAGGCCGCGGGCTTGGATGTCTCGGAGCTGCGCGATCCCGGTCGTCACCTCATCGTGCGCGGCCGCGACACACACGCTGGTGAGGGCACGGTCGGCGATATCGAGTTTGTCATTGTGCGCCCCAGCGATGCGCCCGCCTTTGTGGGCTGCGGTGGTGCCGATTGCGGCATCTGCGGCTGGGATTCGCTTATCGAGGCCGACCTTAACCTGCTGCAGCTGGTCGATCTGGGCTACGGCCTGTGCACGTTTATCGAGGCGGAGCCCGCATGGCGCGCTGGCCAGGCCGAGCGCAACTATGCCCGCCGCGGTTCTCTTCGCGTGGCCACCAAGTACCCGCGCATCGCGAGTGCCTGGTATGCCGAGCGCGGCGTGAATGCCGACATCGTTTCGCTGCACGGCAATATTGAGTTGGGCCCCATCGTTGGCATGACCGACCGCATCGTGGACATTACCGCCACGGGTGCCACGCTGCGCGACAACGACCTGGTCATCACCGGCCGCATTATGGACTGCACGGCCCGCTTCTTCGTCAACCCGGGTGCCGCGCGCCTGGATCCGCGCGTTCGCAACCTGGCCGATCGCCTGGCGGTCGCCGTGAAGGACAAGCATTTTGAGCCCGTCGCGGGCTCGGCACAATAGCGCGAGCGCGCACGGGCGCCTCAACGTCCGGGCTGCGGGCCGACTGACGCCGCCGCCCGGTCTCTCGTTTTTTTGAACAAGACCTCGACCGATAGGGGATACCGATATGAAGACCATCAAGCTTGCTCCCGGTGAGCGCCTCGTTACCAACCAGCTCAACCGTAAGGGCGTGCTGCCGCAAAACATCGTCGACGCCGCCCGCGATATCGTAGCAAACGTGCGTGCCAACGGCGATGCCGCGGTGCGCGAATACTGTCAGCGTTTTGACGGCGTTGAGCTGCAGGGCTTCCGTCTGCCGCAAGAGCAGATTGATGCCGCGTTCGAAGGCCTCGATCCCGCTTTTGTCGCGGCGCTCGAAAAGGCTGCACGCCAGATTCGCGAGTTCCACCAGCGCGAGGTCGAGCAGAGCTGGTTTACCACGCGCCCGGACGGCACGATGCTCGGCGTTAAGGTGACCCCGCTTGCTGCGGCCGGTATCTACGTGCCGGGCGGTCGTGCGCAGTATCCTTCCACCGTGCTTATGAACGCCATTCCCGCCAAGGTGGCCGGCGTCAAGCGCGTGGTCATGGTAACCCCGCCGCAAAAGGACGGCCTGATCAGCCCCTACACGCTCGCCGCGGCAAAGCTCGGCGGCGTGGACGAGATCTATATGGTGGGCGGCGCCCAGGCCGTGGCCGCACTGGCGTACGGTACCGAGACCATTCCGCGCGTCGACAAGATTACCGGCCCGGGCAACGCCTTTGTCGCCGCTGCCAAACAGATTGTCTCGGGTGACGTGGGTATCGACATGGTCGCTGGCCCCTCCGAGGTCTGCGTGCTGGCCGACGCCACGGCCAAGCCCATGGTGGTCGCGGCCGACCTGATGGCCCAGGCCGAGCACGATCCGCTGGCGGCCTGCTATCTGGTGACCTGCGACGAGCAGTTTGCGCGCGAGGTCGAGGCGGGTATCGATATTCTGGTGGCGCAGTCACCGCGTGCCGAGATCACGCGCGCCTCGCTCGACAACGAGGGCACCATCGTGGTGGCCGCCGATATGGCTGCCGCCGTCGAGGCCGTGAACACCGTGGCGCCCGAGCACCTTGAGCTGCACTGTAAGGACGCGATGGGTTTGCTCGGCGGTATTCGTAACGCCGGTGCCATCTTTGTGGGCGCCTGGAGCTCCGAGCCGCTCGGCGATTACGTCGCCGGCCCCAACCACACGCTGCCGACCGGCGGCACGGCCCTGTTCTCCAACCCGCTTTCGGTGGAGGAGTTCGTCAAGCGCTCGAGTGTCATTTGCTATACACCCGAGGGCCTGCTCTCCGATGCTCCCGCTACGCAGCGCCTGGCCGAGGCCGAGGGCCTGTGGGCACACGCGCTTTCTGCCGCACTGCGTCTGTCTCTTATACACATCTGACGC
>USHS01000068.1 GCA_900554585.1 uncultured Collinsella sp. | reverse complement strand
GCCCAATAGCTAGGGGGTGGAGTGGTGGGGGAGGGTGGGGGAAGGGGTGGGGAAAGGTGTTGAAAAATGGGGCGGTTCCCCATATTATTAATGACGTCGACAGGCGGGGTGGTTCCCCGCGTACGTGCCATCTGAGTAACCGAGGGGAGGGCGCACATGGGAATGACTGGTGCATACGAGCGCAATCTCGATGCAAAAGGTCGTCTGTCCCTGCCTGCACCCCTTCGCGAGGAACTTGGAGAGCACGTTCGCGTGTTCAAAGCCCTGGATGTCGATGCTCTGTACGTGTTCTCTGCCGAGGCCTTCGATAAGTGGGTCGAAGGACTCTTCGCGGGTCGTGAGGGCCACGAGGGTTTTAACCCGCGTGACATCAACGACCAGAAGCTCATGAGGGCGATCAACAAGCGCACCACGTCGATGGATGTGGACAGCGCCGGTCGTATCGGTCTTTCTGAGTCTCTCCGCAAGCAGGCGAACCTTGACCGCGAGGTCACGGTTGTGGGCAACTACGACCACCTTGAGGTTTGGGACCGCGCCGCGGCCGATGAGGACGATGACGACGAGGCTCTGCTTGACCTCTTCTTCTCGTAAGGGCAAGGCGCGAGTAACGGATGGAGCGTGGGATCTTGACACAAGAATATCGGCATGAACCTGTCATGCTCGGCGAAGTGCTTGAGTCGCTGCAGCTCAAGAGCGGCTCCGTTGTCTGCGATTGCACCCTTGGCGGTGCCGGTCATTCGGTAAAGATGGCCGCGCAGGTGGGGGAGACGGGCCTTTTGCTCGGCGTCGATCAGGACGACATGGCCCTCGAGGCCGCTGGTGCCCGTCTGGACCGCGAGGTTCCCGGCGTCCCGCACCAGCTGCTGAAGGGCAACTTCGGCGACTTGGACGAGCTGCTTTGCTCGGCCGAGGTGCCCGGGGTCGATGGCTTCCTGTTTGACTTGGGCGTTTCGTCACCGCAACTCGATATCCCTGGCAGGGGCTTTTCGTATAACGAAGATGCTCCATTGGACATGCGGATGGATCCGGGTAACAACACCCTAAACGCAGCTGAGGTCATCAACACCTATAACGAACACGACCTCGCCCGGATTCTACGCGTCTACGGCGAAGAGAAGTTCGCCTCGCAGATTGCGCGCGAGATTGTGCGCCGTCGCGAGCAAGAACCGATCGAAACTACAGGCCAATTTGTCGAGATCATCAAGGCCGGCATTCCGGCTGCCGCTCGTCGGCATGGTGGGCACCCTGCCAAGAAAAGTTTCCAGGCCATTCGCATCGAGGTCAACCACGAGCTCGATGTGCTCGAGAGGGGGCTTGATGCCGCCACCAGGTGGCTCAACCCGGGCGGACGCATCTGCGTCATCTCGTATCACTCGCTCGAGGACCGTATCGTAAAGAACCACTTTAAGGAGATGAGCCAGGGGTGCACGTGCCCGCCGGAGATTCCGGTGTGCGTGTGCGGCAACGTGCCGATACTCAAGGTCATCACCCGCAAACCCTTGGTTGCCCAACCCGATGAGGTTGCGCGCAACCCTCGGGCGAGATCAGCCAAAATCCGCGTGGCGCAGCGCCTGTAGGCGCGACCGCGCGAAATTGGACCTCCCGCTCGCACCATAAACGAAGCTTAAACACACTACCAACGTACTCGGGATGGGAGGCGGCATATCATGGGCTATAACACCTCAAACGCAGCACTCGCCTATGATATGAACGCCATGCCCGCCTACCGCGAGGCACCGCAGGCGCCCGTTGCCCCTCGTGAGCAACGCACGCCGCGTTTTGATGTCTACACGGGCGCGGGCCGTCAGGCAAACCAGGCGGTAAGCCCGGTTTTCATGAGCGTTCTTAAAACGGTTTGCATCATCGCGGCTGTCTTCATGACGATCGGTGTCGCCCGCGTGGCACTTGCCGGTGTCACGGCCCAGGTGCTCAACGGCAACGCAGAGCTTGCCAGCACGCTCGAGAAGGCGACCGACGAGAGTTCTAACCTTGAGGTCATGCATTCGGTCTATGGTGCCGACACACGTATTCGCGATCTTGCGGGCGCCTATGGCATGGTGGAGCCCAGCGAGAGCGTTACGCTTGACTTTTCGCAGGATGCAGCCGCGGGCGCTAGCTCGACTGCGGCCGCTCAGTAAATAAGACGGTAGCTGAGTATGACAAATGACTATCGCCGCGGTTCCGACGGGGACCACGGGTCTGGACGTCCCTCCTCGCGGGGACGTTCTGGTTATCAAGGAACGGGTCGGCCATCTTACAACGCGGGGCCGTCCTATGGCAACGACCCTGCGTCGCGTCTTCGTGGCTCGGGCGGACCTCGGGTACGCAATACGGGCGCGCGCAAGGGGTCGTCGTCTGAATGGGTTACGGGAGCGCCGCTGCCTCGCCGCGATGTCGTTATGGGCTGTATCGGGGTTGGCCTTGCCGCGGGCGTCTTCCGTCTTGCCGAATACCAGATCGTGAATGCTGACAAGCTGCGCGAGCGTGCGGACGCGCGTCGTCTGCTTTCACAGACGCTCTATGCCAAACGTGGCACTATCTACGACCGCAACGGCAACGTGCTGACGTCGTCGGTCGAATGCCGCAATGTCGCCGTGAACCCTCAGCTTGTCGAGGACGTCGACAAGACGGTCTCGGCGCTGGTCAAGGCTACCGGTATCGATAAAAAGACCTGCCGCAAGCTGGTGCTGTCTGATGGTTCCTGGGTGTATATCAAGCGCCAGGTCGACGAGGATGACGCTGCCGACCTGGAAAAGAAGAATCTACCCGGCGTGCTCTTTGAGCAGGCGATGAAGCGGGTTTACCCGTATGGAAACCTGGCTTCTCAGCTGCTGGGCGTCGTGAACGTGGACAACGCTGGCCTGACGGGACTCGAAAAACAATACGATGAGCTTCTGACCGGAACGAATGGCTCTCTTGTGCGCGAGCGCGCAAGAGATGGCGGCTATATCGCGGGCGGTGCCTATAAAAAGGTTGCCGCGATCGATGGCGTGGATATCGTGACGACGATCGACGTCAACATTCAGCGCGCTGCGGAAGATGCCTTGGCCGAGGCGGTCGAGAAGACGAAGGCCAAAAACGGGTCGGCCCTGGTGACCGACCCGACGACTGGAGAGATCCTGGCCGCCTGCTCGTATCCGACCTACGACCAGACCAATTTGGAAAACGCCAAGACCGAGGACATGAACCTTCGTCTGGTGACGGACGCCTACGAGCCCGGCTCGGTCTTTAAGACGCTGGTTGCGGGCGCCGGATTTGATTTGGGCGTTGTGCGCCCGAGCACATCGTTTGAGGTTCCCGCGAGTATCAAGGTGGGCGACGATACCGTTACCGATGCCGACAAGCGTGACTACACCATGACAATGGACGTACGCGAGATGATGCGCCGTTCGTCCAATGTCGGTTTTGTCCTGGTGGGGCGCAAGATCGGTGCCGATGATTTTGCCACCTATGTGGACAAGTGGGGTATCGGTCATAGCTCCGGTGTCGATTTTCCGGGTGAGAGTCTGGGCATCGTCAAGGAGCGCGACCAGTACGATGGTGCCACCTTGGGTGCTATGAGCTTTGGCCAGGCGCTGTCCGTCTCGCCGATTGAGGTCGCACGTGCCGTGGGCGGCATCGCGAACGGCGGCGTGATGATGACTCCGCACTTCTATAAGTCGAGCAAGGGCGATGAAAAGGACTGGGGCGAGGGGGATCGCGCGATTTCCGAGGAGGCCGCCTCGCAGGTGACATCGTGTATGCAGACGGTCGTTGCCGAGGGAACGGGCGTTGGCGGCGCGGTGGACGGCTACGACGTGGCGGGCAAGACCGGTACGGCCGAGCGCGCCGATGAGAACGGCGGCTACCTCAAAGAGAACTACATGTCGTCTTTTATGGGGTTTGCCCCGGCGCAGTCGCCCAAGGTCCTGTGCTATATCACCCTTGACGGAACCCCGTCAGGCTCCGATGCCGCCGCAGTGCCGTTCCAGTCCATTATGGCCAGTGCGCTTGACGTGTTGGGTGTCCCGCGCACCAAGTAGGGGGTTACTATCTATGAAATGGCCAGTCGGTTAATCCGGGTTGTTCACACGCCCTGCACCACGCGTAGGCGGCGCTGGGATACAATACGCCGATAGCATTATTAGGTTTACAGGGGAGCTGCAATGATAGAGATCGCCGTCAACAACCTCGCGGCCGCAACAGGGGCCCGAACCGTGACGGGAGAAGCCGATCGGGTATGCCGCGGTTGCGTTATCGACTCGCGCCAGGTTGAGGAGGGCACGATATTCGTCGCCTTCCCGGGTGAAAAGGTCGACGGCAACGACTTTGCTTCCCGTGCCATCGAGTCGGGTGCCGGCGCCGTCGTGATGACGCGCGAGCCCGATGCCGAGCTGCTTTCGCTGGCCCATGAGAAGGGCTGCGCCATCCTGCATACCGATGACCCCGAGGAGTTTTTGCTGCGCCTGGCTCACGCTTATCGTTTGGAGCTTGGCTGCCTGGTAATTGGCATTACCGGCTCTATCGGCAAGACGACGACCAAGGACGTGCTCGCCGCGGTGCTCGCCAAGCGCTATCGCGTTTGGGCAACCAAGGGTAACTACAACAACCTGATCGGTATGCCGCTCACGGTGCTGGCGGCCCCTGCCGACACCGAGGTTCTGGTGCTCGAGATGGGCATGAACCATTTCCACGAGATTGAGCGCATGTCTCAGTCCGCCAATCCCAACCTTGCCATTGTGACCAAGATCGGCACCTCCCATATCGGTATTCTGGGCAGTCGCGAGAATATCGCTCGTGCCAAATCCGAGATTGTTGGCGGCATGTGCGCCGCCGGAGACCTTCTCCCGTTGCTGGTTTTGGGTGGTGAGGACGACTTTACCCCGTTCATCCGCGACACCTTTGCCGCGCCTGCGGGCGTCGACGTGATGCTTGCGGGCGTCTCGGACGACGATGAGGTCCGTGCGTGCGACATTCGCATTGATGACGAGGGACGCCCGGTCTTTACGCTCGATTTTGGCTTGGGCGAGACTATCGACACGCTGCTTGCCATTCCCGGCGCGCAGTCCGTTCCCAATGCCGTCAAGGCCGCGGCGGTTGCCTATCGTCTTGGCGTGACGCCCGAGCAGATCGATGCCGCCTTTAGGGGTCTTACGATTACCGGGCATCGCCAGGAAATCAAGCGCGCCAAGAGCGGCGCTCGCGTCATCGACGACTCATATAACGCCAGTGCCGAATCGATGGCAGCCGGCCTCGACCTGCTGTGTTCGCTTTCGTGCACGGGTTCGCGCATGGCGGTTCTGGGCGAGATGGGCGAGATGGGCGACGAGGCTCCTCGCATGCATGAGCTGGTGGGCGTCTATGCGGCGGCCAAGAAGCTCGATATGCTCGCATGTGTCGGCGGTGAGCTTGCCCAGCGTATGGCCGAGGCCGCGCGCATGATGGGTATGGATGAGGACCGCATTCAGGTGTTCTCCGACTATCAGCAGGTGCTCGACCGTATGGGCGGCGCTCTTGAGCAGCATGATGTCGTGCTGGTCAAGGGCTCACGCTTCGTTGAGCTCGATCGCTTTGTGGAAGGTGTGTGCTAGTCCATGTTCGGCAATCCTTCGTATCCTACGTACCAGGCATTTTTGGGATTGGGCGAGGGCATCGGCCAGCAGGTTCGCGCCGATGGCCCCAAGCGTCACCTGATTAAGCAGGGCACGCCCACCATGGGTGGCGTCATCATCCTGGTTGCCGTTTCGCTGACCTGCCTTTTGATGGGAAAGCTCACCACCGAGCTCGTGCTTGTGCTGCTCGCCACGCTGGCAACCGGCGTTCTTGGCCTCATCGACGACCTGACTTCTGTCACGCACGGCCGCTCGCTCGGCCTGACGCCTCACGCCAAGATGATTGGCCTTACCCTCATCTGCGTTACCTTTACCGTGCTTGCTGTCAACTGGTGCGGCGTCGCCCCCGAGATTCGTTTCCCCGGTGGCCTGACGATCGACCTTGGTGTGCTCTCGACCACCATTTGCGGCCTCTCTTTTCCGTGGCTCTACCTTGTCTTTTGCTGGCTGATGATCGCGGGCCTTTCCAACGCCGTAAACCTCACCGACGGCTTGGACGGTCTTGCCGGCGGCACCTCCATGATCGCCATGCTGGCCATGGCTGCCATGGCGTTTTTGCACGGCGATGTGAACCTGTCCATCTTCTGCACGGCGTGCGCCGGCGCCTGCCTGGGCTTTTTGTGGTTCAACTGCTATCCGGCGAGCATCTTTATGGGCGATACCGGCTCGCTTGCCCTGGGTGCCGCTTTTGCCTGCACCTCCATCATGACCAACACCGAAGTCGTTTCCCTCATCATCGGCGGTCTGTTTATCGTCGAGACCCTGTCGGTCATGATCCAGGTTGTCTATTTCCACTTTACGCACAAGCGCGTCTTCCTTATGGCGCCCATTCATCATCATTTCGAAAAGAAGGGCTGGGCCGAGACCAAGGTCGTCATCCGTTTTTGGATTGTCGCCGCGGCCTTCGGAGCCCTGGGCCTCGCGTTGTTCTTCCAGTTGGGATAGTGGTCTTTCATGCCTCTTGCTGATGTCTTTAGCCTGCTCGTTTTGGGCCAGGGTAAGTCCGGTCTTGATGTCGCTCGCTGGGCGCTTGCACATCCCGAGCGTGTGAGTGCCGTTACCGTTTACGGTGGCGGCACGTCCGAGCCCAACGATGCCACGCGCTCGCTCGAGGCGCACGGGGCATCGTTTGTCTACGGAACCGAGCAGGTCGAGGGCGCGTTTGATGTATGCGTGACGTGTCCGGGCATCTCGGAGTTCTCGGCATTCTTTAAGGCTGGCCGTGATCACGCTGCCCAGATTATGGGTGAGCCCGAGTTTGCCTACCGTCTGTCTCCCCAAAATTGGATTGCCATTACGGGCACCAACGGCAAGACGACAACCACGTCACTGACCGATTACCTGCTTAAGGCAGTGGGCGAGGCGAGCGTTGCTGTCGGCAACATTGGCGAGCCTCCGGTGAACGAGATCGATGGCCGTGCGCATAACG
>USHS01000067.1 GCA_900554585.1 uncultured Collinsella sp. | reverse complement strand
GTGCTTTTTTCAACAAAGCGCCGGGACTCGAACCCGACAGGGTGCGAGCGTAAAGCAAATGCGAAGCGTTTATAGCGAGCAGGCAAGGTCGCCGATAGGCGACCGCAGCCGGTGCGGATTTGCGAAGCAAATACGCAGACGTCCCGTTGCCCGCTCCACCGAGCACGGGAGACGCGGGGACGGCAACTCAACAAAGTCTTCCCCCGAGGCTTCATGAGGCCGAGGGGCTCGCCTGAAGCCGGTGCGGATTTGCGAAGCAAATACGCGGACGTCCCCATGGCCGCTCTTGCGGCAAAATGTTAGGTTAATGCCCGCTGCCCATACTTGCACCTACGCACGGTACAATGGTTAAGTTACGACCAACGTGCCAATAGCCAAAAAGGAGCCGCTATGATCGATCGCTATACCCGCCCGGAGATGGGACACATCTTCTCCCTCGAAAACAAGTACGCCATTTGGCAGGAGATCGAGGTCCTGGCCTGCGAGGCCCAGGCGGAGCTCGGCAAGATCGGTATTTCTAAAGACGAAGCCCAGTGGATCCGCGACCATGCCAACTTTGAGAAGGCAAAGGTCGATGAGATCGAGGAAGTCACGCGCCACGACGTTATTGCTTTCCTGACCAACATGAAGGAGTACATCGACGCCGATGTTCCCGAGGGCGACCCCAAGCCCAGCCGCTGGGTCCACTACGGCATGACCAGTTCCGACCTGGGCGATACGGCTCTGTGCTACCAACTCACCCAGGCCTGTGACCTGATCATCGAGGACGTCAAGAAGCTCGGTGAGATCTGCAAGCGTCGTGCCTTCGAGGAGCGCAACACGCTCTGTGCCGGCCGTACTCATGGCATCCACGCCGAGCCGATGACCTTCGGTATGAAGTTTGGCTCTTGGGCCTGGGAGCTCAAGCGCGATCTGGACCGTCTCGAGGATGCCCGCAAGAACGTTGCCTTCGGTGCCATCTCGGGTGCTGTCGGCACTTACAGCTCCATCGAGCCGTTCGTCGAGGAGTACGTCTGCGAGCACCTGGGCCTGGTCCACGACCCGCTGTCCACGCAGGTCATCAGCCGCGATCACCACGCCTACCTTGCCGGCGTGCTTGCTACTACAGCGGCCACCTGCGAGCGCATCGCGACCGAGGTCCGCAACCTGCAGAAGACCGATACGCTCGAGGCCGAGGAGCCCTTCCGCAAGGGCCAAAAGGGCAGCTCCGCCATGCCGCACAAGCGCAACCCGATTACCATGGAGAAGGTCTGCGGCCTGTCACGCGTCGTGAAGTCCAACGCTCAGGTCGCCTTTGACAACGTTGCCCTGTGGCACGAGCGCGACATTTCGCACTCTTCCGCCGAGCGTGTCGCCCAGGCCGATAGCTTCATCGCGCTCGACCACATGTTCCAGTGCCTCATTCGCGTTATCGACGGCCTGCAGCTGTATCCGGCCCGCATGATGGCCAACCTCAACAAGACCCGCGGCCTCATCTTCTCCTCTAAGGTTCTGCTGGCCCTCGTCGATACGGGCATCACCCGCGAGGATGCCTATGCTATCGTGCAGGAAAACGCCATGGCCACCTGGCACGAGGTGCAGGACTGTGTCTCCGGCCCCACCTTTAAGGAGCGTCTCGAGGCCGATCCGCGCTGCACCGTCAGCCAGGAGAAGCTCGACGAGATCTTTGATCCGTGGGACTTCCTCACCCGCATCGACACGGTCTTCGATCGCCTGGAGCAGCTGAGCTTCGAGTAGGGTTAACCTAATTCGGCCGTTTGCGGATGCATTCCAACCTTTGGCGCCTTGCCCATCTTGGGTGAGGCGCTTTTTTATCGCCGCATCAGCCCCAGGTATACAATGAAATCCGACTGCTGTTTCGATGAAGGGAGGCTTGTGCCCGGACGTATCAAGCGAGCCGCCATCGTCTCGTTTGCGCTCATGCTCCTTGTTGCCGCCTGTGTGGCCGCCCTGACGTATACCGTTCGAAGCAGTTCTTCCTCCTCGAATGAAGCCGACAAAGATCTCCCGGTACTCAAAATCGGCGTTACGGATAACGACCCCTATGTGTATGTCGATACCACGGGCGATTACGCCGGTATCGATATCGACATCGCCCGCGAGGCCTGCAAACGTGCGGGGATCAAGCCGCAGTTTGTCGATATTGACTGGAACGATCGCGACCGGCTGCTCAAAAACGGTGATATCGATTGCCTGTGGTGTGATTATTCTCCCTGTTATCGCGAGGATAAGTATTACTGGACCGAGCCGTATCTAACCGTGACGGTCTCGGTTGCCGCCAAGAAAACGAGTGGCATCAAGTCCTTGGCGCATCTCGATGGAAGCAAGACCATCGCGGTGATTGCGGGCTCGGTGAGCGAACGCCGATTGCTCGCAGGGGATCTGGAAATCTCGCCGGACGTGCAAATCAAATCGTATGGTTCTGCCGAACTCTGCAAAGCCGCCCTCGCCAAAGGGTATGTCGACTGTTGGATGGCGGACGTTCAATCGCTTGATCGACTCGTCGCCCAGTATCCCGGCGTTTATCGTGTGTTTGCCGACAACGTTATGACGGTTGACCTGGGCGTTGCATTTGATGACAGCTATGAAGGACCGATCGTAAAGGATCTCAATACTGCATTGTTTGCCATGGATCGAGATGGCACGATTGACCGTATTGTGGACAATTACAAGGCAGGAGCGACGACGGGCGGGCAAGGAGCGGAATCATGACAAATGACAAGCACCGCTTGCGTCGAAAGATTCTGACCGTCATAGCTGTCGGCGTTATTGTCAGCGCTGTCTTATTAGGCCTGTTGTATGCGGTTGGAACCCATCGCTGCCTCGATAAAACGCTTGGGTTTGGCCAAGAAACCATGGTGTTTTTGGAAAACGCTTGCGAAAAATATGACCGCAACGAACAGGGGAGAAAAATCGAGACGACGCACGATTTGCTCGCCGCGGTCGAATCGTTTGCGACGTTCCTGTCCTCTGATCGCGTTGAGGTTAACAACGACCTTATCGAGCAATTTGTTCATACCGAGAACCTTTCGGGGCTGATGGTCATGGATGCCGACGGTCATATGGCCGCCCACTACGACATCGATGGCCGCGATCCGCTCATGTTGTGGCGAGAGGAGCTGGCATGTTCGTCGGTCGCATCGATGTATCAAGGTTCCAAAGTGTCCTACTCAACTGTCGTCGAGCGCCGTGGTGTTGTTTTTGCCGTCTGTGCTGTTCCGTATGGCGACGGCGTTGCCCTGGCATACCGCTCATTTGTTCCCGATACGGCGGACGACTATTCATATGCCATAGCCGACGTGCTTTCGAACAGCACCTTCCACCAGGGCCCCACGGTGCTTGTTATGGAGGATGCGGAGATAGTCTCATCCAACAGTGCCGATGCTGACATGTCGCTCGCCCGACTCCTCACCAGCGCAGGGGTTGAGTGGAAAGACGACGGCCTGACGCCCATCGAATATCGAGGAGACAAATGGTACGCCGTGCGTGCGGCATATAAGGACTACCGCCTGTTTGCGCTATATCCCAAATCTGAGGTCATGTCTGACAGGATTTCATTTGTCGCCGTCGGCGTTTTGGTGTGCCTTGCGTTTTGGGTCGTGGTGCTGTTGGCTCGGAATATCGTTGACCACCGCAATTTGGTCGAAAAAGATAAACAGCTCGGCATTATCAATGCCATAAGCGCCATCTACGATTCGACCTTCCTTTTGCATCTCGACACCCTCGAGATCGAGGGAATCAATATGTCGCCGGCGATAGCGAAGATATTTTCCGAGCACAACGAGGCATATGACTTTATGGACACGGTCTGCCGGGATATCGTGAGCCCCGAAAGCCGCGAAGCGGTTGTGGGACTCGTAGATATAAGTACGCTTCGTGAACGTATGGAGGGCGTACCGTACTTGGCTGTCGAGGTGCGAGATTGTCGAGGCGCTTGGTACTCGCTACAGGTTGTCCCCCAGCATCGCGATGAGCAAGGCCGGCTGGAGTCGGTCGTCGTGGCGACGCACAACATATCGATGGTCAAGCATGCCGAGGAGCTGTCATACCAAGATAAACTGACGGGGCTTCGCAACCGCAACTATCTTGAATCGCGTGGAGATAGCCTGGTAAACGAGGGCTTGCCAGTGAGCGTGATTATGCTGGACTGCAATTATCTCAAGTGGACCAACGACATCTATGGTCACGAGATGGGGGATGAACTGCTGCGACGGACGGCGTCCGTGCTGCGGCGGGTGGCTGGTGCTGATTACCTGCCGATGCGCGTTGGCGGCGACGAGTTTTTGCTGGTTTGTCCCCATACTGACAATGAGTCTGCGCTCGGGCTGGAACAGGATCTTCGTCTCGGTCTTGCCGCGGTAAGCGATGAGGCCCTGACGGTCAGCGCATCGATTGGCGTGGCGACCGTCGAGACGGCTGGAAATACGCTGGCCGATGTATATCGTGTCGCCGACCACAATATGTATCGGGAGAAGCGCATGGTCCACGCACAGGGTGCGGACTGCTAATCTTGTCCCCACTAGTCCAAGCATCGTAGGATGTTGAATCGGTGCTTGCGATAATAAGTCGGCCCAGGCGGGGATAATAGACGTCTGAAATTTCTTTCTGAGAGGGGATCTCAATGATTAGTTTTGACTACAAGCCTCAGGGTGTATGCTCTCGCAATATTCACCTTGACCTTTCTGATGACGGCAACAAGGTGATGGGCGTTGAGTTTACCGGCGGCTGCGACGGCAACCTCAAGGCTATCTCCAAGCTGGTCGAGGGTGCTCCTGCCGATCGCGTAATCGAGGTTCTCGCCGGTAATACCTGCGGTATGAAAAAGACCTCCTGCGCCGACCAGCTTACACGCGCTATCGAGGCCGCTCGAGCCGAGATCGCCTAATGGGTATCGCCGACCACATCAAGAACGGAATATCGCGTCGTGGCTTTGTGCTTGGCGGTGCTGCCGCGGGCGCTGCCACGGTGCTTGCCGGCTGCTCGAAAAAACCGGGTACCAGCGACGATGCCGCCGGCGAGCCGCAGGTTATCAAGGACGATTCAAAGATTGTCTCGATTACGGATGAGTACGAGGCCGTCGAAATCGACCTCGAGCCTGCAGCTTCATGGACATTGCCTCTGGGTACGCTGCTGTACTACTGCGACGGCGATTACGCCGCGGCGATGATGGCGCCCGCATCGGCGCGGCATGCCAACACACTCGGTGTACTCAACCTGGGTGACGGTTCGCTCACAACGCTCATCGAGGACCCCGTCGAAGGCGCAGGGTATTCGTTTTACGATGTCCGAGCCGGCGATGGCGTGTTTGCTTGGGTCGAGATGAACTTTGCGAATGCATCATGGAAACTCTATGCGCAAAATACGGCAGGTGCGTCGCTTGTCGGCGATGTGGTCGAGCTCGACCGAGGCGGCAAGGACTACGACCCGCCGCTGTTTACGGCGTTCGGATCGTCCGTCATTTGGTACAAGATGCCTTCGGCGGGCGGCAAAAAGACGAGTCACGACTCGTATTGCTACCGTCGCTCGCTCGACGAGGCAAAGGCCGAGGCCATTTGGAAGTCAACGGGTCGCTTTGCATCCGCCCCGCGTGTGAGTGACGGCATCTTGACCATTTCCCCGCGCGTGCGCAACGACGAGGGCGTCTACTACGGCATGACGGCGATCGACCTGACGGACGGCAACAATACCAAGAGGGCTCAGCTGGTCCTTCCCTCATCGGTGTCTCCCTTCGAGGCCGTATATATGGGCGACACGTTTGTGTTCTCCATCGAGGCCACCTATAGCGGCGTGGGGAGTCTAGGCAACATGGGCACCTATATCGGTAACGAGAATGGGACGTTCCTATTCCTGTCGCGCGAGCCGCTTGCGTGTGCTGCCGGCAGAAAAGGCAAATATCTGGTTAAGGTTCAGGCATCGCATTTTCTGATCGATACCTCCGCCAAAACCTATGGTTCGCTGCTGTCGCCCGACCGCGCTCTCGAATATGGCGATTATCCAGCTACGGCGGGTAAATCGAATACGTTTTTAACCTATGCCACGGTGCGTAATAGCCAAGGAATCCCCGAGACGGTTACCGCCCGCCTGTTCTCTCTTTAGCGCCGAGGGGTTAAAAGGGCGCCAACGGGGGAATAAACGCGTTGTAATTGTGAGTGCCGCCCGCCGAGCCGCTGCACTGTAGCGGTGCTCGGTGGGCATAGGTGCGTTAAAATGGGCTTGTTCTTAGCTAATTGAGACAGGGGGGCCGTGTTATGGCTTCAGATGCAAAAAAGATTCTGCTGGTCGAGGACGAGAAGGCAATCCGTGACGCTGTCGCTGCCTATCTCGAGCGCGAGGGCTACTGGGTTGTTGGCGTCGGCGACGGCCAGTCTGCGATCGAGGAGTTCGAGAAGCACCAGTTCGACCTGGTTGTGCTCGACCTTATGCTCCCCAAGATTCCCGGCGAGCGCGTTTGCCGCACTATTCGCGATACCTCGGATGTGCCCATTATCATGCTTACCGCCAAGGGCGAGATCGAGGATCGCATCATCGGCCTCGAGCTTGGTGCCGACGACTACCTGATCAAGCCGTTCTCGCCTCGCGAGCTCGTCGCCCGCGTCCGTGCCCTGTTCCGCCGTGCTCACCAGGCCGATGAGCCCGCCGTTGAGGTGCTCGACTTTGGCGATCTGGTCATCGATATCTCGGGCCACAAGATTTTGGTCGAGGACAAGGAAGTGGACCTGACTGCTTCCGAGTTTAAGCTGCTCACCACGCTTGCTCGCCATCCCGGTCGCGTCTATAACCGCATGGAGCTGGTCGAGAAGGTGCTCGGCTACGACTTTGAGGGCTATGAGCGCACCATCGACAGCCATGTGAAGAACCTTCGCGCCAAGCTGGGTGATGACCCCAAGAAGCCTAAGTGGCTCTACACCGTTCACGGCGTCGGCTATCGCTTTGAGGCTCCGGCCAAGACCGATAAGTCGGACGAGAAATAGGGAAATCACATATGACACCTGCGCGCTTTGAAATCGGACAAAAGCACAAGCAGGAGAACGAGGCGGGTT
>USHS01000066.1 GCA_900554585.1 uncultured Collinsella sp. | reverse complement strand
AGCCAGTTGCGGGGCGCTTTTCGCACATGCGACAAAACCGCAGGAAAAACCTGCCAAAATAAACCTGTCCCTAAATGGCAGGTTTTACTGGAGGGTGGCGTCGATGGCCTTGACCAGGGCGCTGCGCATGCCGGCGTCCTCGAGCGCGACGACGCCCTTGATGGTGGCACCGCCGGGCGAGCATACGGCATCCTTCATCGCCGCAGGATGCTGCCCTGTTGCAAGCTGCAGCTTTGCCGTGCCCAGCACCATCTGGCTCACAATGCGATAGGCATCGGCGCGCGGGATACCGTGCTTGACGGCCGCGTCGCCCAAGGCCTCAATCGCCATGGCGACAAATGCCGGTGCGCAACCGCCCACGGTGCCGCCCACAAACAGCAGGCTCGTATCGAGCTCGACGACAGTGCCAAGCTTACCGAGCAGGTCGAGCACCACGGCACGCTGCTTGTCATTGAGCGTAGAGGACTTCTCGCAGGCGATAACGCCTTCGCCCACTGAAACCGGCGTGTTGGGCACCGTCGAGATATGCGCGACACCCGGCAGGACCTTTTCCCACTTGGCGCTATCCCAAGTCCAGGCGACCGAAAGGACAACCTTGTCGGCTAGGGCATCCTTGAGCGGAGCGAAGACTTTCTCGATCATATACGGCTTGACCGCAGCGACCACGATATCAGATGCGGCAACAACCTCCGCCGCGTCATGACAGGCAACCATCCCACGCGCTTCACAACGCTCAACCAAGGCGTCGTAGTGGCCCGCGCAAGCACACATGTCGCTCGCAGCCGCACCGGCGGCGATCAAGCCATCGGCCATAGCGCTCGCCATATTGCCAAAACCGACAAATCCAATCCTCATATCTCATAGTCCTCTCAGACACGCTCTTCAAAACGAAGGCTATTGTCCCACGGCATTGTTTCGTATTGCCAAACTATTTGTGATACGGCTCGCCACGGCTGATCTTGCAGGCGCGGTAAATCTGCTCCAGCAGCACCACGCGCGCCAGGTTATGCGGCAAGGTAATGCGTCCAAAGCTGAGCATCTCGTCGGCTCGTGCGCGCACGTCATCGCTCACGCCGTCCGACCCGCCAATCACAAAGGCGATGTCGCTGTTACCACGCAGCATAAGATCATCGAGCCGCGCCGAAAGCTCCTCGCTCGAGCGCTCTTTGCCCTCAATGGCCAGCAAGATCACATGCGCTCGAGACGGCAGGGTTGCAAGAATCGCCGCCCCCTCCTTGTCGCGCGCGGCATCCACGCCGCCCGCCTTAGCCGGGTCGATATCGGCCACCTCGCGGATATCCACCTTGGCATAGGCACCTAGGCGCTTGGTGTACTCAGCGCACGCGTCCTTCCAAAAGCGCTCCTTGAGCTTACCGACGCAAACGACGGTATATTTCACGCGCGTCTACTCCTTCGAATCGTTTTGAACTTTGCCGGCGGTCAGCATCTGCTCGAACATCGAGGCTGACTGCGAGAAATCGCTCGGCAGCACGACCGTCGAGGTTTTACCCGTACGAGCGAACTCCGTCATCATCTCGGACCACTGCGTAAACATGAACAGCTGGTTAGCCTCGTCGTTGCCGACGCCCGTCTCCTGGATAATCTCGAGCGAATCCTTGATGCCCAGCGCGATGGCCTTGCGCTGGTTGGCGATGCCCTCGCCCGCCTTTTCCATCGCCTCGGCCTCGGCGGTCGCCTCGGTTACGCGCTTGATGCGGTCGGCCTCAGCGAGCTCCTGCGCAGCAGCGCGCTTGCGCTGGGCGGCGTTGATGTCGTTCATGGAGTTCTCGACCTCGGTCGGCAGCGCGATCTTGGTGATGAGTGTCGACACGAGGGTAAAGCCGTAGGCAGCCATCTGCTCGGACACGGTGGCATTAACGTCCTTGGCGATGTCATCCTTCTTGGCAAAGACCTCATCGAGCGTATAGACAGGGATGGAAGAGCGCAGGGCGTCGGTGATGAAATCGCGCATCTGGTCGACGGGCTCCTGCAGCATGTAGTAGCTCTTGTAGATGCCCGAATCTGCCGGGCCGGCGCCCATGTCATAGCTCACGTGGTACTGAGCAGAGATCTCAAGGCCGATGGTCACGTTGTCCTGGGTCTTAACGTCGATGCCAAAACCGTTTTTCATGGTGCGCAGACTCACCGTGGCGGCCTTGCGGTCGATCACGGGCACCTTCATGTGGAAGCCCGCGTTGACGATGCGATTGAACTTGCCCAGACGCTCGATGATCACGGCATGCTGCTGTTCAACGACATAGCAGGCGTTGGGAAGCAGCAACAACAAAATGATGATGGGAAGTAGAAGGCTCGTAAGAGCAGCGATAATACCGGACAACAGCATGGTCTCTCCTCTGATAGGCACACGTTGGCACTAGGATACCCGCACGAAGCAGCCACGTGACACCAACAGGAGGCCCATAACAAAAAAGCTCCCATTGCTGGGAGCTCTTTCAATCAATGGTGCGGGCGAAAGGACTTGAACCTTCATGGGGTTGCCCCCATACGGACCTGAACCGTACGCGTCTGCCAATTCCGCCACGCCCGCGTGCAGGAATTAGAATAACGGAGCGCTACCGCGAACGCAAGAACTATTTTTGAAAAAGTTTGCAGGCATTTTCCCAAGCTGCACGCGCGATTGCCTCAGCATCCTCGCCGGTACGATCGACACGGTCGTTGACCAGCGTGTTTGCCGTGATAGAAATCATTGCCGGCTCGCACTCAAGACCACGAATGGGCTCCGGTGCCATATACGGGCAATCCGTCTCGAACAAAATGCGATCGAGTGGGGTCGCCGCAAATGCCTCGCGCACGTCGTCGTTGCGCTTAAAGGTGGCCGCGCCGCCATAGGCGATATAGCAGCCCAAACCCACAAAGCGCTCCATCGTAGCTCGATCCTCGCCAAAGCAGTGCAGCACGCAACCGGCCTGAGGCACGCCTACCTCGCGCAGCACGTTGTACGCATCAACGTGCGAAGTGCGCTCCCCATCCGAGTCCTCGTGCCGCAGGTGCAGCTCCACCGGCACATTGCGGCGCACGGCAACTTCGAGCTGACGTGCCATGCAATCAATCTGCACGCTATGGGGCGCCGGCGCGATGTCGTCATCGTAATCCATGTGGTAGTCCAGGCCGATCTCGCCGATGCCGACGCACAAAGGGTCATCAAGCGCAGCAACAACCTGTGCGTGAATGTCGTCGGTATAATCCGGCGCGCCATAGGGGTGAACGCCAGCGAGATACTTGATCTGCGGAATATCCCGCATCGGCAGAATTTCGCGCACGAGCCAGTCGCTATAGTCCGTCACACTGCGCTTGTCGGCGATGGGGTCGAGCATCGTCACCAACAGATCGACGCCCGCGGCTTTGGCGCGCACGAGCGTTTCGGGCACTTCTTTGCCCCAAAACGAAAGCAGATGCGCATGCGTGTCGGCAAGCGGTGCCAAGGGCACGGGGCAGGCAACCGTCTTCTTTTTCTTGGTAAACGTCACGCGTTCGGCATTAAGCGTCATGGATTAGCTCCTGGGCCAGGCGGACAAAGTCAGCAACATCGAGCGTCTCGGCGCGCGTGGTGGGTGAGATACCGCAAGCCTCAAAGGCGGCATCGAGCACGTCCTTGGCAAAGCCGTTGGCGCTCATGGAATTGCGAATGGTCTTGCGACGCTGAGCAAATGCAGCATCAATCACGCGGGCCACAAACTCGCGATCGAGTCCTTCGGGCACCACGCCGTCAATACGGTCGATACGCACGACGGCCGAGTCCACGTGCGGTGCCGGCATAAAGCAACGCGGCGGCACCTCAAAGCGACCCGTAACCTGCGCATACAGGCCGAGCTTTGCCGTATAGCCGCCATAGGTCTTGTTACCCGGCACTGCGGCAATGCGATCGGCAACCTCCTTTTGAACCATAACGACGGCGCGCTTGAGCGCGGGCATCGTCTGGAAGAACTGCAGGATGATTGTCGCCGCCACGTTATAGGGCAGGTTCGCGACAAATACCGTCGGCTCACCGCCCGCAGCCTGCTCAATCTGCTCCGGTGTCACCCTGAGCGCGTCGCCCATGATAAAACGGAAGTTGGCATAGTCGGCGGCATGGGCATCGAGCACCGGCTCGAGCTCGGGGTCGGCCTCCATCGACGTGACGCACGCCGCCTCCTGCAGCAGCGCAAGCGTGAGCGTACCAACGCCCGGACCGACCTCGAGCACGCGTTCATCGCCCGCAAGCTCGGAAAGCTCGCAAATGCGCTCAATTACATGGTTGTCGATCAGGAAGTTCTGGCCCAGGCGATGCTTGGTCGCAAGGCCAAACTCCTCCAGCAGCTCCCTTGTTGCCGTGGGGTTTGCCAAAGGCGAAGTTGTCATAGTTGCCTCCTTAGCATGGTGGCGGCGTCTTGAAACAAAAGGGCATGGACCGTTGCGGCCATGCCCTTACATCTAAACAGCAAATTGCCGATATGGCGCGCGGCGGCTTAGCCCAGACGCGGGAACAGCGGCTCGCCCTTCTCGACGGGCTGACCACCGGCAAGCAAGCCCCAAGCGCAAATGCCCTTGAGGTCGTCGCTCGCGGCCTCGTCCTCGCACGACAGGCGGCGCAGGGCCTCGGCAGAAGTCTGGGGCATGAGCGGCATCAGCAGGTGAGCGGCAATGCGGATAGCCTCGAGTAGGTTGTAGATCACAAATGCCAGCTCGTCAGCCTTGGTCTCGTCCTTGGCAAGCGCCCAGGGCTCGGAGTCCTCGATGTAGTGGTTGGCGGCATGGATGAGCTCCATAACCTCGTCCTTAGCTCCACCGTAATCGAGCACGTCCATCTTGGCCATGTAGCGCTCGACCAGGCCATCGGCGATCTTTGCCAGCGGGTTTTCGAACGCATCGAACGACGCGGGCTTGGCGGGCGCGCAACCGTCAAAGTACTTGCCGCTCATGTTGAGCGAACGCGAGATAAGGTTGCCCCAGCTGTTGGCCAGATCGGCGTTGTAGACCTGCTCCATACGATCGAAGCTGATGGCGCCGTCGGTGCCGGGGACCACGTCGGTCATAAAGTAATAGCGGTAGCCCTCGACGCCCAGCATGTCGATAACATCCTGCGGAGCGATGGCGTTGCCGCGGCTCTTGGACATCTTCTCGGCCTTACCGGTCTCGGCATTGCGCACGGTCAGGAAGCCGTGGGCAAAGACGTGCTCGGGCAGGGCCTCGCCGATGGCCATGAGCATCGCGGGCCAAATGACGCAGTGGAAGCGGATGATGTCCTTACCCACGATGTGGAACTGCGCGGGCCAGCGATAGGCCAGCTCGGCACGGGCCTCGTTGGTGTCGACACCGTAGCCGACGGCCGTCATATAGTTGAGCAACGCATCGAACCACACGTAGGTCACGTGACCCTCGTCAAACGGGACCTGAATGCCCCAGTCAAAGCTCGTACGGCTCACGGAAAGGTCGTTAAGGCCGCCCTCGACAAAGCTGCGTACCTCGTTCATACGGAACGCAGGCTCGACAAAGTCGGGGTGCTCGTCATAGAGCTTGAGAAGCTTGTCCTGGAAGGCGGAAAGCTTAAAGAAGTAGGACTCCTCCTGCACGCGCTCAAGCGGACGGTGGCAGTCGGGGCACAGGTGCTGGCCAACGCTGCCGTACTCCTCGTCGCCCTTCTGGACCTGCGTATCGGTGAAGTAGGTCTCGTCAGGCACGCAATACCAACCGTCGTAGCTGCCCTTATACAGATAGCCGGACTCCTTCATGCGCTCCCACAGGTACTGCACGGCATGATGCTGGCGCGGCTCGGTGGTGCGGATGAAGTCGTCGTTGGTGATGTCGAGGTCGCGCCACAGCTCGGTGAATTCCGTCACCTGGCTGTCGCACCACTCCTGCGGCGTCATGCCGTGCGCAGCAGCGGCCTCGGCAACCTTCTCGCCATGCTCGTCCATGCCGGTGAGGAAGAAGACATCGCGCCCGTCCATGCGCGCGAAACGTGCGGTGGCGTCAGTCGCGACAGTGGTGTACGCGGTGCCGATGTGCGGCTCGCCGTTGACGTAGTAGATGGGCGTGGTTACGTAGAAGGGTTCTTTGCTCATGGGGTCTTGGTCCTCACTCGAACGGATATGCTGGGGGTGATTATAGCTGGAAGGACGCGAGGATGAACGGACTGGTCTTCGATTTCGCCGTAATGGTAGGAATTGTCAATTCCCGCTATTCAATCTAATTAAATCGTGTCGCATTTCAGTTGTATTTTAGTCACCATGAAAAAGATGATGCCTAGAGAAAAGCTTGCAAAATATGGTGCAAGCAATCTAACCGACCTGGAGCTGCTACAGCTTCTAATCGGCAGCGGTAACAAACAGGCATCAGCCCAGGATGTCGCGAAGCAAATCTTAAAGGTTCTGAAGGATAAGGGTAGCTCCATCTCATATGAAGACCTAATGAGTATCAAGGGCATGGGCGTCGCCAAAACAAGCGAGATTATTGCATTGTTCGAACTTGGCAGAAGATATCTTATGCCAGCTGACAGACCGGTCATCTCCAGCACCGAAAGCGCCGTTGAGCAACTTAAATATATTCGGGACAAAAAGCAGGAATGTTTTGTCGTCCTTACGCTGGATGGAGCAAATCGCCTAATCAGCAACACTATCGTTTTTCAGGGGACATTAAATCAAAGCTTAGTCCATCCGCGCGAAGTCTTTGCTAAGGCGATAGAAGACAGGGCTGCGTGTATCATTGTCGCTCACAATCACCCCAGCGGAAATACAGAACCTTCCGAAGAAGATTATGCGATAACAGAGAAGCTCAAAGAAGCAGGAGAGCTTCTTGGAATCCAAGTACTTGAGCATATCGTGATTACAAAGAATGGGCAACGGAGTATCCAATAAAACTGTGATAATTGAATATTAAAAACTGTTTATGTTGACAGCCTGTTGAGAAGTGCTATTCTGTGTCTGTCGAAAGTACGGATTTGTGATTTAGAGAAGGCACAATTCAATGATACTGTCTGAGATAGTTAAAGTAGAAAGCGGCACTCCCCAGTTCCGAATCAAAGAAGATTCTAAAGATGCTCCCGCATACCGATTTTATGGACAGCCCGAAATTGAATCAGAT
>USHS01000065.1 GCA_900554585.1 uncultured Collinsella sp. | reverse complement strand
CCGTGGTAGTGGCCGAAGAACCAGGCGCGGTAGCCGAGCTGCCCGTCGAGCTCGGCAAGGAATCGCTGAAGCCGGTCGTCCCGATATTCGCGTCCGCACTCTCGGCACAGCCCCTCAGCAAGGGCGGCCGGCGCCTCGTGAGTCACCACGTAGTCGACCTTCCAGCCCACGCGGTCGAGCGAGGCGCGGCAGCGCTCCATCTCTTCCTCGCTCGGCATCTCCTCGGGCCACCAGCTCCTCCCCTCCCTGCGACACTGCCTGTCGTTGCTCGCGGCACCGCCCATGGCAAGGACCGTGAGCCCGCCGATGTCGAACACCTCCCCACGCATCAGGTGCAGCACGTGCGGTCGCGCCTCATGGACGAGCCCACCGTTCCACTCCCGTACCGGCAGATTAGCCAAGGCGTGATGGTTCTCATGGTTTCCGTCGACGAAGCACGTAGTCCACGGTTTGGACTCAAGCCAGTTGAGCCAATACTTCTCGGCGTTTGAGCCGTCCCAGACAAAGCCGAAGTCGCCGGCAACGATCACCACGTCATCGCGCGTCAGGGTCCGGCCCAGCGGCCAATTCTTGAAGGCAAACCGGCTGGACCCATACTCGGCCCTGCCGTGCACGTCGCCCGTCACATAGATAGCCATCAGTACGCGCCCCACGGCAGGAGTTTGTCCCCGAGTCTCACGATCCGGTCATACAGCACCGTGTGCCGTTCGTCCGGGTTGCCGTCTCGGTGAAAATGGCCGTAATACCAATGTTTATAGTCCAGGCGGTCCTCGAGCTCGTCGAGGAATCCGGTCAGCCGGTCCACATCAGGGCGTTCCCAGCCTGGGTCCGGGTAGAGCGTCGGCGAGAGCATGCGCGTGGCGCAGGTATGGGTGATGACGCAGTCGACCTTCCAGGCGACCTCGTCGAGCCTTGCCCGCGCGGCATCGAAATCGCGCTCGTCCGGCAGCTCCTGCGGCCACCACGAGCTGTACGGGATGCGGTACGCCCTGTCGACGCTCGTCGCCCCGCCCATGGTGAAGACCGTCTTCCCGTCGAGCTCGAAGACCTCCCCGCGCATGAGGCGACGGATGGACGAGGTATCCGATAGGCGCTGCGTCAGCCCGCCGTGCCACGGCTCCATGGGGCGCTCCGCCCAATGGTCGAAGCGCTCGTGGTTGCCGTCGACGAACAGCACCGTGTAGGGGCGCGACTCCAGCCAGGCGATGTCGGCGCATTCCTCGGCAGAGAAATCCCACGGAAAGCCAAAGTCGCCGGCGACGATGAGATAGTCGTCGCTGCCAAGGCTATCCCCAAGCTCCCAGTCGCGGAGCTTTTGCATGTCGAGCCCACTGTGGATGTCGCCCGTCACATAGACCGTCATCGAATCACCTCCTCCCTCTTGTACGCCGCCAGCTCGCGCTCGACCTGCCTGTCGCCGGTCTCGTTGACCCACCAGGGCCATTTCACCCGGCCGCACGGCTCGTCGACTCCGGCGAACCATCCCCTCAGCTCGTCGAGGCTCACCGGGGAGTGCCCGTTGGCATCGCAACCGACGTCGTAGCGCAGAAGGCCCTGCTTGCGGTTGAACTCGTTGTACGCGCCGCCGCTGCTGTGGATGTGTCCGTGAAGGTGCCACGATCCATGGCTCATGCCCTGCCAGTCGGCCATGGGGTAATGGCACAGGACGATCTTCTGCCCGTCGATCTTGAGCACGCAGATCGGCGGTTCCACGGTGAAGGCGCCAGCGACCGCCGGCTGGGTCCAGTCCTTGTCGTGGTTTCCCGGGACGAGGTGGATGCGTCTGCAGGCAATCCGCTTGCGAAGCCCATAGGCGTCCTGGGCGGTCATCTTGAATGAGAAATCACCCAGGATGTAGAGTTCGTCGTCCACGGCAACCCTGCCGTTGATGCTGTCGACGATGGCGTCGTTCATCTGCCAAATCGTCTCCCACGGGCGGTCGGTGAACTTCAGCACGTTCTCATGCCCGAAGTGGGTGTCGCTGGTAAACCAGATCATATTTATGTCTCCTTCTGTCGCTAAAAAACGTTCTCCTTCGAGGTCAGGAGACGTATTTTGAGCGACATGAGGTACATATCCCTCATGTTCCAAGCTCCAATCTGCCGAATTTGCTCGGATAAAAGTCTAAGGCTTCGATAGCGAGCACAATTTGATTTTTGAATTATGGACGAATTCCTCGTCAAGAGGGTAAAATAATGCCGACGGCAGCCCAAGTTGTAGTGAGCTGGGCAGAGCCGTTGCTTAACGAAGTTAGGTCATCGTCTTAGCGACGGTGGCCTTTCTTTTTGGGCTTCGAACCCTGCTTGAGTGCCTTGGAAAGGCCGACAAGGGCCGTGAGGAGCGAGACCATAGCGGTCAGGAGCTTCACGAGCTCAGTGAAATCGGTCATGGGCATCACCTCCCATCGGATGGAGGGCTCTGCCCGGCACGAGGACTGCCGACAGCGAGGACGATTCTATCAGAGTGGCTGGCCCTCTTCATTCAATTCATGCTCCCCACCCTCGCCGAGACTGCAGGCGTGGCAGAATCGGCACCGAACGGTAGCGCGCCAGGGCACTGACGATGAACTATCCAAAACTAGCGAGGCGTGTCACCACGTGAGAAATCGCCACGGTCGATAACGCGATCGCTCATCTGTCGCGACACAGTGCTACCGCCGTGCGCCTGGCCGGCGGTGCGAACGCGGTCATCGCCGGCATCGGGAACGGCGCCGGCGTAACGGTTGCGAATCTCCCTCGCATAACCGCGACGCGCAAGAAGTTCATCGCGAACCGCCGGATCTTCGAGCAGGTCTTCGTCACACTTCGGTGTAATGAATTTAGGGAACGAATTGTAGGCGACGCCTTTGCTTGCTTTAGCCTGCTCGACCCACGCCGAGTATGCTTTCTTGAGTCGTCGGATATAAATCTCACAGCGCTTCTCGTATGGAAGCGCACGCTCGGCCTCCAACACGTTATTTTCGAAAGCCGTCTGCAATGACTTCAACGCGAAGCGTCCGTCAAGACGAGTCAGGTTGAAGGTGCACTTCGGATTGCCGGCTTCTTTGATATCGAGATCTGTCGCATAGACTCGATTGTTCTTGATGAAAATGTCTACGCCCCATGATGCAAGTAGTTTTTTGAACTGCTCCATATTCTTTACGCGACCTTCGTCAATCGCAATATGGATCAGCTCACGCAGATTATTTTTATAACTGTACTCGCCGCGACCAATAATCTCCTTTTCCGTGTCGCGCGGTTGACGATCACGAATCTTCGAATTTTTCTTACCCTTTTCAAGTTGGGCGAGATTCCAGTCCTTATCGAGTTCACGGACCCACGAGGCGCGTTCGAACTTCCCGTGACGCCCGCCCGTCTCACAACGTTTTCCTGTCAGGAGATCCGTGCGGTTGATTGCCATGTGCACTGCGTAGCGTTTTCCCGCCTTGTCGCTTTCCTCGTGTAGCGCGAAGATAACTTGCTGATTCGGGTAATGCTTCGCGACCCATTGCCTTGCGTAGGCCATACATGCATCCGGCGTCATTTTACCGCCGTTGCACGAACATTCTTCGGGGAGAAACGCGAGAATCTGGTGGAGGATAGTCACGTTCTTCGCGCCGGCTCGCGAAGGCGTGTCGTGATGGAAAACCTTCCGCGTCATTGCCATTTTCGAAAACCAGTACTTATCGCATTTGATGTTCCAGCCATCACGGGCAAGGGCATGTTTCCCGTTGATGTACCGCCGAACGTTCTTTGCGTAGCGCTCGCTCGATACGCTCTTCTGCTTGATAACAGTCACTTTGCATCGCCGCCATCGGTGAAATAGCGACGCTCGAGCGTTCTCAAGAATTGAAAAGCGTAATCAGAACTTTTAGCAACGCGCCCGATGGCCATAAGAACGGCAGTTTCGTCGTAAGCCGAAAGTCCTTGCGCGTTTATGAAGTGCGCCAACTGGTTAAGGTTCGTACCCTGCTTCAAAAGCTCATGATAGATCTTCTCCACGCCGCCATGGTCGAAATCGATTTTCTCGATCTTCCCGTTAATTAGTACGCGCCGTGCATACGAGCTCACGGTCACGCCAAGGAAATCAGCATTGCTTTCGATTATCTTTTTTTCTTCCGGTGAGACCCTGATGCGCAATTCTTCAGTTCGAGATTTTCGATCAGCAATTTCCGCAAGACAAAAATCGATATCGAGATCGTCGGCATTGCATAAGACGAAACGTATGAGTTCCGCCTCACTCATCTCATGTCGCTTTGCGATTGCGATGATGGCTTTCTTCTCTTCATCGGAAAGAGACGCCTTGACGGTGTGTGGGCGGAGCCTGCTCATGATTCCTCCGGAAAACGAATCAGCGATCGGAGAGACCTCCGATCAAAACCTGCTATGCGATTCGCTTTCCTTTTGAGGAACGGCTAGCGTCGTTCCAAAAACGAAGAATCGTCTCCGCGATTCTTCATCGCGGAGTTTCAACTTCACAACAACCTTATCGCCGTAGCAGGCGATAAGCAAGGTCTGTGGCGTGGTGTTTTTGGGGTCCGAATGGGCCCACAAAAATGCCATCCACAGTCATCTTGCATGCCCCAGAAGGGGGCATAGACGAAGCGAAGCGTAGGCAGAAGGTGAGAGGCCTCATCTTCTTTCTCGAAAGGCTTCGGGAAGCAATTTAGACATCACCGGAGTTATCAGCTAGACGTCAAGGCCCATTAGTCTTCTACGTTCAGCGCGCTCCTCAGCAATTCTTTTTGATCCGGCAATGGCCTGTCCCTTTTTATCCTTGAGGCTCATCGGCTCTTCGGTTTTCTTTTTACTGGCATTCTTGTTTTCCACAACGGCCTCCTGATTGATTATTCTCCTATCGTTTATTCCCAAACTGAGCACATAAAAAGGCGGCCGAAACCGACCGCCCGCGAACAAATATGTATTCACCAAATGTAAGAGAAGAGGAACAAATGTCCATTACTCCCAGTGACCGGCGACGTCGACAACCCAATGCTGTCCCGTAGCCTGCTGTTCATAATGTCCCTGGTCCTCAGAGGTGGTATACGAATCATCTACAACGGATCCACCGATACCGCCGTTTTCGCCATCGTTAATAATCCAAGCGTAGGCGGCATCGGATGAATCGAAGGGCCCTACCATAGTGCCACCATGATTGACCCAGAAACGAGGATGACGCGTGTATACCACGTTCGGTACCCAGACCTGGCTGTAGTCGGTTTCCCAGTGGCCCTGCTCGGCAACCCATTTCTTCTGGCTACCGCTGTTGGAAGAGGAATTATTGCTGCCGGAACCCTGTGAATTGCCGGAATTCTGCTTCGAGTCGGAGGAGTTTCCCTTGCTGTCAGACTTCGACGAGTCGGAAGACTTGTTATCCTCTTTCTTGGAGTCATCGGACTTCTGGTCCTTGTCGTCGGATTCTTTCTTCTCCTCGGACTTGGCTTCAGAGGCTTGCGCCGCCTTTTCTTCGCTTGGCTTCTTTTTGTCTTTATTCTTTACCGCTGTGGTGGTCCTTTCCGCAGAGCCGCTTTCTTGCTTTGCAACGCTGGAACATCCAAGTTGAGGTGCCATGAGGCACACCAGAAACGCAACGATAATAGCCTTTGTTCTCACACCGATCTCCCTATCCATGAAACCGGGCGTTGGACACTAGCCGGTATCCAACGCCCGGCTCGCATTTACATCTGCTCGCGGCGCTTCTTCCGGTCAAGGAAGACGCCGGCTGCCACGAGGACGGTACCGCCGATGACGAACGTCTCCCCGATGAGTCCCGCGCGGTCGCCGGTCTGGGCGAGGCTGCCGGGCTTAGCGGCCTCCGTGCCGGCGAGGTGCTTCGGGCTGTATGCCGCCTGCTTCTTCGCGGTCTCCTCCGCCTCCTGTCGGGCGATCTCATCGGAAAGCTCCTGCTCCACTGCGATGCGGTCGGACTTCGCCTGCTCGTAGGCGGCGAGTGCCGCATCATAGCCGGGCATGAGCCCGTCCACCACAGCCTGCTTCTCGTCCAGGATGGCCTTGGCGGGCGCGACCTTGGCACGTGCATCGACTGCTGCGGCGAAAAGCGCGTTGAGGGCGTCATCCGCGTTCGCGTCATGGCCGGACACGAGCGCCGCTTCGACATCGATGGAGTTCAGCTTTGCCAGCTTGGCGTCTGCCTGCGCCTTCGCCTGCTCGGCTGCGGAGACCAGGGACTCGGCTGCGATGGTATCCGCCTTCGCGGAGTCGAACGCGGCCTTGGAGTCCTTGACGGCCTTTGCGGCATCCTGCTCGCGCTGCTGTGCCTCTGCGAGCTTCGCGGCAAGACCGGTGAGGATGTCGAGGTTCGACTGTGCGTCATCGAGATCGGTCTGGGAGCCGGTAAGCCTGTCGGCGGCAACGCCGGTGTCGGCCTTTGCGGCATCGACGGCACGCTGGGCATCCGCGAGGGCGCGTGCGGTGCCGTCCGCCTTTTGCTTGGCGGCTGCGAGGACTGCCGCCTTCTCGGCCTGGCCGGCTGCCGCCGCGTCGTGGACGCTCTTTGCGGTATCGACCGCCTTCTTGGCGTCGGCGACGTCCTGGAAGAACTTCGCGAGATCGGCGTTCGCATCCATGACGTCCTGCTGCTTGGCCTCGGTGTCCGCCTTGGCGGAATCCAGCTTGGTCTGTGCGGTCGTTACGGCTGCGTTGGCGGCATCAAAAGCGACCTGCTTCTGCTGTACGGTCGACTTTGCCGTATCGACTGCCGCGTTGGCGGCATCGAGGTCCGATTTCGCCGCATCAAGCTCGGTCTGGGCAACCGTGACGCCCTGCTGCTTGGCGGCGACATCAGCCTTGGTGGCATCGACGGCACGCTGGGCATCGGCAACACCCTGCTTCGCGGCATCGACACCTGCCTGTGCGGAATCCGCTGCGTCCTGCTTCTGCTGGACGGTTGCGGCGGCGCCGGCGGCTGCCTGCTGCTTGGATGCGAGATCGGCCTTGGCTACGTCGAGTGCGCTCTTGGCGTTCTTGAGGCCGTTGATATAGGAGGTCAGCTTCTGCTCGTACTCGTCGACGGACATGGGATTCATGTTCCAACCGGAGCCTGCCCAACCCAGGTTTGCGGTATCGAAGCTTTCGGTCTTCCAGCCGTTCATGGTTCCCTTGCTGCAGACCG
>USHS01000064.1 GCA_900554585.1 uncultured Collinsella sp. | reverse complement strand
ATTGCCGACTGCATCATTCGCGTGCCGTCCGTCCGTGACGTGTTCAGCCCCATCACGGCGAGCGTTCCGCTGCAGCTGCTCGCCCGCGAGGTGGCCATCCTGCGCGGTTGCGACGTTGACCAACCTCGTAACCTGGCGAAAAGCGTTACTGTCGAGTAATTGTTGTTCCGCCGTTCTGCCGACCAAGGCCCGGCTCCGTTGTGGCGGAGTCGGGCCTTGTTTCATTTGACCAGGTAAAACCTGCCGAAATAAACCTGTCCCTTTTTGGCAGGTTAGCGGAGCTTGCTGGTCTCGAAATACTTGGGATATTGGTCCAGGACCTCGGTCTGGTTGCGGAACATCATATGCAGGTGCTTGCTGACCAAAAAGCTCGCCTCGATGGGGTCGCGGCCGGCGATGGCGCGGCGGATTTGCTTGTGCTCGTTAACAATCTCCTGATTGTCGAGCCTCTGCGTGGCGGCGCGCAGCCAGCGGAAGCGCTCCAGGTCGGCATTGGTCGCCTCGAGCCACGACCACACGGTGCTGCGGCACGCGATGCTAAAGATCATGCGGTGCATGAGGTTGTCGCTTAAAAAGAATCCGATGCGATCCTCTTCGGCCATGGCCTTTTCCTGCAGCGCGATGGCTCGGTCGAGCTGCTCGATGCCTGCCGAGGTGGCACGGGCGCAGCACTCCACAATCACCTGTTTTTCCAGGTGTTCGCGAATGTAGCAGGCGCTCTCGGCAAAGGTGAGGTTGATGGGCGAGACATAGGTGCCGCTTTGGGGCACGGTGCGCACCAGGCCCTCTTGCGCCAGACGCACCAGTGCCTCGCGCACAGGGGTGCGCCCCATATCCAGGTCGTCGCAAAGCTGCTTGACGCCTAACTTTTCGCCCGGCTTGTAGTCCAGGTAGACGATTTTGCGTCGAATGGTGTGGTAGGACTGGTCCTGTAGGCTCGTTTCCTGCTCGCCGACGTGCATCGATTCTTCCATAGCGCCTCGCAACTGTTCTATCACACTCATATGTCAGTTGTTAATTATGCCGCGAATCAGCTCTCCGCGGTGGGTAATTCGGCTGTTGCCCGAGAACTATTGCGGCGTCCTAGTCTTTGTTTGCACAAGGCTGTGCTCAATATTGCCGTATCATAAGCCGTCGCAAACGTGAAATAGAAAGAAGGAATCCCATATGCAACTGACAAATATCGTACGCGAGCGCTGGAAGGGTGTCTTGTTCTGCCTGATCATCGCCATCCCCGCGACGTTGCTCGGCAAACAGATTGAGGTGGTCGGCGGTCCGGTATTTGCCATCCTCTTTGGCATGGTCCTGGCGCTCGTCTTTCCCAAGAATCGCCGCGAACAGCTCGCCGCCGGTGTCACCTATACGTCTAAAAAAGTCTTGCAGTACGCGGTTATCCTGCTTGGCTTTGGCATGAACCTCTCCCAGATTCTGTCCAAGGGCGCCCAGTCGCTGCCGATTATCGTGGCGACGATCTCGACCTCACTTGTCATCGCCTTCGTGCTCTGCCGCGTTATGAACGTGCCGGGCAAGATCGCGACGCTTGTGGGTGTGGGCTCGTCGATTTGCGGCGGTTCGGCCATCGCTGCGACCGCACCCGTAATCGATGCCGACGATCGCGAGATTGCCCAAGCCATTTCGGTCATCTTCCTGTTTAACGTTATCGCGGCGCTCGTGTTTCCGACGCTCGGCGGCATGCTCGGGCTGACCAACGAGGGCTTTGGCCTGTTTGCCGGCACCGCCATCAACGACACCTCGTCGGTAACGGCTGCGGCGAGCGCCTGGGATAGCATGCATCCCGGCGCCAATGTGCTCGAAAGCGCCACAGTGGTTAAGCTCACCAGGACGCTGGCCATTATTCCCATTACATTGGCTCTCGCATGCTGGCAGATGCATCTGGCGCGCAAGGCCGGCGGTGACGCCAAAAGCACGTTCTCGCTTAAACGTGCGTTTCCCATGTTCGTGTTGTTCTTTGTGCTAGCGAGCGTGATCACCACGGTGCTTCAGCTTCCTGCGTCCATTACGGCGCCCATCAAGGAGCTGTCGAAGTTCTTTATTGTGATGGCCATGGCGGCTATTGGCTTTAATACCGATATCGTCGAGCTGGTCAAAAAGGGCGGCAAACCCATCGCGTTGGGCTTTTGCTGCTGGATTGGCATAGCATGCATGAGTTTGGGAATGCAGCACGTGCTGGGAATCTGGTAGAGAAGTAGCTGATTTGCGTGTTGCGTGCTGGCGAGCGCATGCCTGCGGTGGAGCGATAGGAGCTCTTGCGGGTATGGCTTGTCCGCAGGTTGATAGGTCCCGAAGAGCTCTTATCGCCCCGCCAGGATGGCGATGCGGGGCAATTCATATACTCGCAGGACGGCGACTTTTGCCCTATAGTGTTTGGTGAGTAATATCGTTCAATTTTGAAACATTCGGTCGTGCGACCGTCGGCGGTTGCACATCGCCGCGGACAGGGGCAAATCATGGATAGCGATGCCAAGCTGCAGATTCTGATTGAGGCATTGTCCGCAGCCGGAGCATCGGCGCTGGCAATCGACGAGCGCGGTGGCGTTGTGATCTCGACTATGAGTGACGCGGCGCTCGAGCAGGATATCGCTGTTTTTGTTTCCGAGCGTCTCGCTCGCGTGGGCGATGGGGCGCGCCTGGTGATGGGCCACGAGGGCGTGCGGTTGAGCTTGACGGTGCGCCCGACGGCCAAGGAGCGCGGAGCGCTTTGGGTGGTCGTGGCGCATAAGGTGCGCGCCGCTGCGACGCATGCGGGCATCGAGTGGCTCAATGCCGACGAAGTCGAGGCTCGCTACGCGTCGAGCACGTACGGCATCGTCGAAGACGCGGCGGCGGTCGCTGCCTCCGTACGGGAGAGCTATGCGCGTGGGGTGCCCCTTATGCTCGAGGGCGAGCTGGGCGCGGGGCAGGATCAGATTGCAAAACGCCTGTACCTGGATGGACCCTATGCCGATCAGCCCTTTGTGTCCGTTGCGCTCGATGAGCTTACGGATCGCGGCTGGCGCCAACTGCTCAAAAGTTCCGAATCGCCGCTATTCCAAACGGGGCTGACACTTTGCATGGGCGGCTGGCATGCTGTTGGCCCCCAACGTCTGCGCGAGCTCGTGTCCGCAATGATCGACACGGCGCTCGCAACTCGTTGCCATGTGGTGTTGACGGCAAACGATATGCCGGGCGGCGGCGAAAGCGATCAGGCTGCCTTTGTGACCGAGCGCTTGGCATGTGCAGTGAGCGTGGCGCCTGCGATTGCCGAGCAGGGCGGCGCGTCGAAAAAGACTGCGTGCTACCTGAAGTATCTGGCAGATATGTTTAAGACGGGCGCCCCCATGTTGTCCGCCGCCGCGGCAGAGACGCTCGATGTGTACCGTTGGCCCCGCAACTACTTGCAGCTGCGTGAAGTCTCTGAACGACTCTATATATTAGTGGGGGCTGGAACGGTGGAGCGTGCCGTGGCGAAAGAGGTACTCGCCCAGGAGGACGTTATCAAGACCGCGACCTTTGGTGCCCCGACGCTCGATAGCGATCTGTATATCTTGCGTCCACTGGCCGATACCGAGCGCGATATCGCGCGGTTGGTCCTGCAGCACCTTCACGGCAACAGGACTCGTGCGGCAGAGGTGCTCGATATAAGCCGTACGACCTTATGGCGCCTGCTGAAGGACAGCGACCGCTGAGCGAGGCGCCGTGACCGCGTGCGTCGCGTGTGCTACAGTCCAAAGAAGCATTGTTTCGATTGTGTTACGGCATGCGGGGGAGTATGGCGGAGACTTCAAAACCGAACCGAACAAAGCGAAGTGCGGCGCCGGTCGGCCGGCGTACGACTTCGCGGACGTGGGGCAAAAGCGCCTCGGGGTTCGACGGCTCGTTCAAGCGCACAAAATATGGCTATCCTTCGGCAAGCGCTCGCTTGGCCATGCAGGCCGAGTCCTCGTTGTGGGGACGAAGGCGCGTGGTGGGCTCAAAGCTCAAGCACGATGGAACGCTCGGCTACATTAGCCGCGGTGCTGCCCGCCGTAGCGGCCTCAATCCTGCAGGCTGGCATCGTTACGTGCCGATCGTGGTCGTTGCCGCGATAATCGTCATCGCGCTCGCGGCGCTCGGATATGCCGGCGACGGCGCGAGTCTGGGCGCGATGTTCAAATCACCTGAACTTGCGCATGCTGGCACGGAGCTTGTTGAAGGCGCACAAGACCAGACGGGTGTGGCACCCCAGCGCGGTATGGTCGCAGCTGCTGCCACCATTGCCGATGCTCAAAAGGACGAAGGCGGGCAAAGCGACGACGCCGATGCGAGTCAGACGAGCGAAACGGCAACAACTCCATCGGCAAGATAAGTTGCGAGTGGGGCAGCAAATATGGGACGGGGCCTTTCAGCGGGTCCGCCGTTCGTTAGAACGGCGGAACTAATCACCTGACGTAGACGACGTTGTCGCGGCGCGGCTTTGCCTCGGGAAGCACGTCCTCGGCGTAGCCCAGAATGCAGTTGCCGACGCCGCGCAGGCTTCCGTCGGCGGGCAGACCCCAGCTGGCCAGCAGCTCCAGGCCCTCGGGCGAATCGAAAACCTCGTGGGCGCGATGAATCCAGCACGAATCAACACCCAGCGCATAGGCAGCATTGAGCAGATTGCCCATGGCAAGCGATCCGTCTTCGAGGTGCGTCGGCACGCTGCGGTCGACGAGCACCACTACAACGGTTTTGGCGCCGTAGAAGGGGTCGCCGTTGCTGCCCATGACTTGCGCATTGAGCTGCGAGAGGCGCTCGACGGTCGCGGGGTCGGTAACGGCGACAAACGTCACCGGCTGGCGCCCCATGCCGCTCGGTGCATACTGGCCTGCCTCGATAATGCGTGCGAGCTTTTCTACCTCGACGGGGCGATCGCTGTAGTTGCGGCAGCTACGGCGATGGATGAGCGCTTCGATGGTCTCCATGGGTTCTCCTAGCGATGACGTTGCAGATGCTCCGTTCTTACCCGTCGTGCCGTAGCCGTAGTCGCGCAGAGGGCCCCAAACAGCAATAGCTACCAATCGGAAAAGTCGGTTTGCATAAAACTGCGGCAAGAATGTGAGAAGCTGATGAGATGGTTAAACGTTTTATCCCGTCTACCCTGCGGTTTTTTACCACTTGCCTAAATCATGGGCGCATATCCATTGATAAAGGTTTTACTAAAGGGGTACCAACGTTTATCAATGCGCTGTGGTGGCGCTGGGCCAGGAGGTAACTATCATGTTCCAGGCTGGAGATGTCGTCGAGACCGATTTCGAAGGATTTCTGAAGCTGCTGCGTTCCAAGACGCGTGCTTTCGTGTCGATCAACGATCACGAGTACTACATCACGCACACCGATGGCTATTGGCGTGTTCAGGATTGCGAGGCCCTCAACGATAAAGGCCACTTTACTGACTGCTCCGAGCTGGTCAACACGGTCTGCGAGGTCGTCGAACTGCCTTGGATCTGCGGCAAGAGCCTGCACGACAGCTTTGCGGGCGCAACGGTCTACGAGGCCGTCGCTGCCTAACGGGCAAATACATCGCTATTCTCGCGTGACCGCCGGCGCCGCCCCCGCGCCGGCGGTCTTTTTTTCTGTCGATATGCTATATAGGGTCGCCCGTATATAACGAGCTTATTGACGATAGTCAAAACTCGGACTAATCTAAAAATACAAATTGGTCAAAACTCGGACAATCGAATGGTGGGATAGATGAATAGCGCGGTTACGCTGGTCGATTTCGACCGGATGCTCAATGGACTCGATCATATCTATTCGGAGTTCTCACGCGCCTGCGGCCTTTCGGACTGCGCCTATTGGATGCTCGTCGACACCAGCACGGCGGGCGGTAGCATCGCTGTGAGCCGTCTGACAAGCGAATGGTTCTATAGCAAACAGACCATCAACTCGGCTATTAAAACCTTGACGGCGCGGGGTTTCGCCACGCTGGAGTTTGCCGAAGGCAGTCGCAAAAACAAGGTTGTGAGCCTGACCGAAGAGGGTAGGCAATTTGCCGAGCGTTATGCGCTGCCGGCACTCAAGGCCGAGCAGCGAGCCTTTGGCACGCTTGAGCCGTGTGAGCAACGCGAGATTATGCGCTTGGTCGGCAAATTTTCTCAGGTGCTCGGCGAGGAGTGCGAGACATTTAAGCGGCAGGTGGCAGCTGAAAGTCAGATGCAAGATCGACGTGAGGGGGAGTCGTGCGACTGTTAATGAGGTTTTTGAAGCCCTATCGAGGGCTTGTCGCAGTGACGCTGCTGGTGCTGCTGGTGGATAACGTCGGTACGCTGTTGGTCCCCACGATGCTGGCGAACATGGTCAACACCGGTATTACCACGGGCGATGTCGACTACATTTTACGCAACGGCCTATACATGTTTATCGCGACCAGCATGGCCAGCGGCGGCACGGTGCTGGGCTGCTATCTTTCGGCGCGCCTGGCCGCCAACGTGGCCTGCGATATCCGCAATGCCGTGTACGACAAATCGCTCGAGCTCGCGGCCAGCGATTTTGAGCGATTTGGCACGGGATCGATGATCACACGCTCACTCAACGACATCAACGTGATTCAGCAGGCTATCCTGCAGACGATTCAGTTGGTGCTGCCGGTGCCGTTCTTGGCCGTCGCGGGCATCATTTTTGCTTGGTTTATCGATCCCGCCATGGGAACGCTGCTGGGCGCGGTGGTTGCGATCGTGCTGGTGGCGGCGGTCTTTACGGTGGCTAACGCCGCGCCGATTTTTATGCGCCTTCAGAGCTTTATCGACCGTATGAACGTGGTGCTGCGCGAGAACATTGTGGGCGTTCGCGTCATCCGCGCTTTCAATAAGGAGCGCCACGAGGAGCAGCGCCTGGACGAGGTGTTTAGCGATTACGCGGACAACGCCATTAAGGTCAACCACCTGTTTGTGGGGCTCGACAGCTCCAGCTTCTTTTTGATGAACATCGCTGAGGTAGCGGTGCTGTGGGTGGGCGGCAACCGCGTGGGCGCCCATGCGATGCAGATCGCGAGCATCTCGGCGGTGCTGGAGTACGCAATCCTGATCCTGTTCTTTGTGATGATGGCGCAGATGGTGGTGCTGACACTTCCGCGTGCCGCTGCGTGTCTGAACCGCGCGCAGCAAGTGCTGGAGATTGAGCCGAGCATCGTCGATGGTGAGGGTACGCTCGACGCGGGCGCGCCCGACAAAAAGGACGGAGCCGGCGCGGTCGCCGTGTTCGAC
>USHS01000063.1 GCA_900554585.1 uncultured Collinsella sp. | reverse complement strand
ACATTCTCTACGAATTTTCTGGATTTTCCGTCGCCACGTACAGCGCGGCTGCCGATTATTGCATCATACCGGCCCCTCTGGTTCCAAAATGGCTCGAATTCGTCTGGATTGGTCTGACCGTCGGAATCAGTCTGGAAAATATAATCGGCTTTCTGCCGGATGGCGGGGCCCGCATCCCGGCGTGCCCGCTGCAGGGACATATGGCCGTCATCGACGACGCCGTCCTGCCGCAGCGCGTTCCGGAGGAGACGCTGGCCCGGCTTGCGGCCCGGTGCGGCGGGGGGTGTTGTCTGGATTTTCTGCGCACGCCCGGCCCCGTGCACCGCGCCGTGGCGCAGGGCCTGCAGCGGCGGCTCGGGAATGCCCCGATGCTGCTGCCCGCGGCTTATCACGCCTTTGCGCCGGAAGCGCTGCCGGTCCTCTCCTGCCTGCGGCCCTGCAATGCATGGGACGGCTTTGTCCAGTCGGCGGAGCGGCGCTTCCCGAACGGCTGGGCGCTGGAGCTGACGCCGTGGGCGGCAGAGCTTCCGGCCCCGCAGCTCCCCTATCCCGGCGGCATGCTCCCGGCCGCGCTGTGCAGCTGCGAGAAAAGCCCGGCAGGCCTGCGCTACTTTGACACGCCGGAGTCGCTCCGGCAGAAGCTGGCGCACGCAGCGGCACATGGCTGCCGCTGTGCCATCGGCCTGTGGCAGGAGCTCCAGCCGTTTTTCCCGGAGCGGGATGGATAAGACCGGGATGCGGCTGCGCGCAGCTTTTCCGTGTGCGGCATAGAAATGCTCCCCATATGAGGATGGTGATCTTTACTTCACTGTCTCTCATAGAGGGAGCATATTCTGTTTCGCGCTTTACGCAGAGATGGACTTGGCTCAGCCGATCAGCTCGCAGACGAGATCCGTATAGGCCGTCGGGTCTTCGAGCGGGAGGTTTGCCATCAGCAGGCCCTGATCGTAGAGAAGCTCAGCCAGCTTTTTGGCGCGCTCCGGATCGGATTCCCTGCTCTCGGACAGACGCTGCAGCAGCGGATGCTCCGGGTTGACCTCCAGAATGCGGCCGCAGTGATAATCGGACGACGGGTCGACCGTGTGCATGTACTTCTCCATCTCGAAGCTCATGCCGCCGTCCGGGACCATAGTCACGGCATGGCTGCCCAGCTCCGTCGAAACGCGTACGTCCTTGACCTTCTCACCGAGGCTCTCCTTCAGGAAGTCCACGCCGGACTGGAAGGCCTTGGCCTTCTCCTCGGCGGCTTTTTTCTCCTCCTCGGTCGCAAGGTCGAGGTCGTCGGTCAGAATGTTGCGGAACTCATGCTCGGCGTAGGTATTGAGCGTCTGCGGAATGAACGTGTCGACCTGCTCCGTCATGAGCAGCACGTCGAAGCCACGTTCACGCAGCAGCTGGGTCTGCGGAAGCTGCGAAAGGCGCGCTGCGCTGTCGCCGGTGGCAAAGTAAATGTGCTTCTGGGACTCGGGCATGGCGTCGCAGTATTCCTTGAGCGTGATGTCCTTCCCCTCTTTGTCGGAACGGAACTCCACGAGGTCCTGCAGCAGGTCCTTGCGCGCGCCATAGGTCGAGTAGATGTCGTACTTGAGCACATGGCCGAACTTGCCGAAGAAGTCGACATAGGCCTCGCGGTCATCCTTGCAGAGCTTCTCGAGCTCCTGCTTGATCTTCTTCTCGATGCGACGCTCGATGGCGATGAGCTGGCGGTCTTGCTGGAGCGTCTCGCGCGAGATGTTGAGCGACACGTCGGCGGAATCCACGACACCGCGGACAAAGTTGTAGTAGTCGGGCAGCAGGTCGTCGCACTTCTCCATGATCAGAACGTTGGAGCTGTAGAGCGCCAGGCCCTTCTCGTAGTCCTTACTGTACAGATCGAACGGCGCGCGGCCCGGCACAAACAGCAGGGCGTCATACTCGAGCGTGCCCTCAGCATGGAAGCTGATGGTGCGCGCAGGGTCGTCAAAGTCGTGGAACGTGGACTTGTAGAACTCGTTGTAATCCTTCTGCTCAACGTCGGAGCTGCGCTTTTTCCAGATCGGCGTCATGGAGTTGACGGTCTCGAGCTCCTGGTAGTCCTCGTACTCGGGCTTGTAATCATCCGGCGCGTCCTCGGGCTTGGGTTTCTGGCGGCTCTTGCTCACCATCATCTGAATCGGGTAGCGCACATAGTTGCTGTACTGCTGAATCAGGCTCTTGAGGCCCCACTCGGTCAGGAAGCGATCGTAAGTCTCAGCCTCGCCATCGGCGTCGAGTTTCTCGTTCTCGCGCAGCGTGAGGATAACGTCGGTACCATGCTCGGCGCGCTCGCCGTCCTCGATGGTGTAGCCCTCAAGACCGTCCGACTCCCACACATGGGCGACATCCTCGCCATAGGCGCGGCTCACGACCTTCACATGGCTGGCGACCATAAAGGCCGAGTAGAAGCCCACGCCAAACTGGCCGATGATGTCGACATCCGAACCCTGCTGCTCGGCGTTCTCGGTCTTAAACTCCTCGGAGCCGGAATGGGCGATGGTGCCCAGGTTGCGCTCGAGCTCCTCGGCGGTCATGCCGATACCGTTATCCGAAATAGTGATGGTGCGGGCATCTTTATCAAAGGAGACACGAATGGCCAGGTCACCCTGGTCGAGCTTGACACTCGGATCCTGAAGGCTCTTAAAGTTGAGCTTGTCGACGGCATCGCTCGCGTTGGAGATAAGCTCGCGCAGGAAGATTTCCTTATTGGTGTAAATGGAGTTGATCATGAGGTCGAGCAGTTTTTTGCTCTCGGTCTTAAATTGACGCATGTGCAGTCCTTTCGCGCTACCCCTGTCCGCAAAAACGGCCCGGTCGCCCGAGCCGCATCGCAGACCTGCTATGTTCAGACTTAGATTTTATAACCCATTAACGCGCATATATACATACGGAATCGAAAAACTGTATGTCCGAGCGCTCCAATGCGTCAATTGCCAAGGAGTGTCCCCAACCGCCGGCAGAAAAGGAACGTCCCTATCTGCCATCTACGCGCTTGGCCATCCAGACATGGGGTTGGCCCTCGTCTTCGTAATCTACCGGGGCAATTTGCGTGTAGCCCGCCTTTGCATAGAGCGGCAGCACGTATTCCTGCGCATGCAGCTTAATAAGCTTAGCGCCGGCATTGCGTGCACACGCAGCACTGGCCTCGACGATCGCACTCGCCAGTCCGCGACGACGCATAGCCGGCAGCACGGCGACGCGCCCCATGATGTAGGTCTCCCCCGCCGCAACGCCTTCGTCCATGTCGCATGCCGGCGAAACCGGAGCCTCTGAATCTGCCGCACGCTCAAGCTCTTCGGGAAACACGCGCGAGCAACCGGCAAGCTCGCCGTCTACATAGAGCGTCACATGAATGCAGTTCGGATCCTCGTCGATAGCGTCGAACTCATTCTCGTAGCCCTGCTCGTCCATAAATACGACGCGGCGCACCAACGCCGCGTCATCAAAGCATCCCGTCTTAAGTTGGATATCCATGGCTGCCCTTTCATTCAATGCGAACGTTAGGGACAGATATTAGCGAAAATGAGCTCCGCGCACGCTAAACTTCGCGCGAGCCTTCGCCAGGCAGTCGTAATGACCCACGTTATGGGCATCGCTCGCGATGAAGCTGTACAGGTTCTGATCGAACAGGCGCTGTGCCGGCTTTTTCTCGCGACCAAATCGACCGCCGGCGATAAAGTCCGCCGAAGCCTGCAGCTTGCAGCCCATATCGACCAGGCGCTCCGCCACGCTTACATCCTTTTGAACCGCACGATAGCGCTCAGGATGAGCGATGATCACCTGGTAGCCACGACACTGCAAATCGTAAATCGTGTTCTCGTACTCTCTAAACGCATACGCATCAGCATGCGTCGAAAGCTCAAGCAGAAACTCATTGGTGCCATCGAAATGCAGGTATTCTGCGGCGTCGATGCCCAGCTCGACAAGCTTTCGGTGGTTGACCTCAAAGCCCATCTGAAGCGGAAAACCATCTGCGTTATCCCGCAATAACTCAAAGGCATCCCACATCTTGTCGTAGTCAAAATAGGGATCTCGGCAGTGCGGGGTGCAGACAATTCTGGTTACGCCAGCCTGTTTGGCAGCCGCAAGCATCGCCAAGCTCTCATCAAGATCGGCAGCGCCGTCGTCTACACCCGGCAAGATATGGCAATGAATGTCACGCATAGGTCGGCCTTAATCAACTAAACGTTTGCCCGGTTGGTAAAGATCCCCTTTTTAGAAGCACCCTGAGCAGCGGAACCGTTCTTTACCTTCTTACCGTCCTTGGTGTAGTAAGAATAGTAATACTCGCTGGTCTCGGTCTCGCAGCAATTCATGACGGTACCGATGAGCTTGACCTTCTCGGACTTCTTAAGCTGAGCGATGGCGTTGAGTGCCTCCTCGCGCTTGGTGAAGTCTTCGCGCACCACAAACAGCGTGCCGTCAGTCAGGCTGGCGATCTCGGCAGCATCGATGAAGGTGCCGACCGGAGGAGCATCGAAGATGACATACTGGAACTTGGCAGACAGCGCCTTAACCAGCTTGGCAAAACGGTGAGACACGATGATGTCAGCAGGATTGGGAATGTGAGGCTCCGCATCGAGGAAGTAGAAGTTCTTCTGACCCGTCTCGACGATTGCCTGGTCGATGGAAATCTGCTCGGACAGGACTGCGTAGAGTCCGCCATGCGAACGGACACCAAGCATGTCGGAAAGAGACCTGCGACGCATATCTCCCTCGACCAGCAGAACGCTCTTGCCGCTCGTGGCGATTGCCTGAGCAAGGTTAATGGCAACCGTAGACTTGCCCTCATTGGGAATCGAGGAGGTAACGGTGATGGTGCGAATGGGGTCGTCCACGCTCGCAAAGCGGATGTTGGCCAGAAGGGTCTTGGCGGCATTCTGTACAACGAGCTTATCGGTGTTCTTTGCCTTAGCCATGCCTATTTACCACCTTTCATAGCCGGAATTCGGCCGACAACGGGAATACCAAGGAGCTCTTCTGCCTCTTCGACACCGCGGATGCGCGTGTTGAGCATATCCGCCAAAACGACATAGGCAACTGCGATAAAGATACCGGCGAGGAACGCAACGGCGACGTACAGCGTGCGCTTGGGGCCGCTGGGAGCTTCGGGGGTCTTAGCCTTATCAATAACGTTGATGCTCTGAGCGGCACCGACATTCTGGGCGACCGTGCTCACCGAGCTGGCCATGGCCCTTGCCACCTCCGCCGTCTCCTCGGCATCGGTGCCCGTCACCGAAAGCGTGATGACGCGCGTCGTGGTCTCGGAGGAGACTGAAATCTTGTAGTCGCCGAGATCGGCGAGGCCCAGATCCTTGGCAGCACCGCCCTTAACGCTATCGCTATCGAGCAGCGTGGCGATATCGTTGGAAAGCATCTGACTCGCCGAAAGATCGGTGTAGCTCATCTGGCTGCTATCGTCGGTCTTGGCGAGAACGTACATGCTCGTCGTAGCGGTGTAGGTGTTGTCCATCATGGTGAAGGACACGATGCCCATGGCGACCGCGCAAATCACCGGAAGGGCGATGACCAGCTTGAGGTGCTTTTTAAGCAGCTGGAACAGTTCGAGAAGGGTCATGCAGCTTGCCTTTCATTTCCCTAGTTCATATCGACAAAACTACTCGTATCATATCGCATCTTTTTGCCAAGTCCGAACTCTATACATAAGATACAGCACATACGGCAATGTTGCGCAATAATAACGCCGCATCGGCAACCCCGGTGCGGCGTCAAAACAACACGTTTGCTGCATTGCTACGCAAATGATTCGTCCTGCTGTACGGGAAACGTCACCGTGATGGTAGTCCCCACACCCAGCTCGCTCGATAGGTCGAGCGAAGCATGGTGATACACGGCGGCATGCTTAACGATGGCCAGACCCAAGCCTGTTCCGCCACGTGCCTTGGAGCGGCTCTTGTCCACGCGATAGAAGCGCTCGAACACCTTGCCCCGCTCCTCGGGCGCGATGCCGATACCTGTATCGGCAACCGTCAGGTACGGATGGCCCTCATCATTGGTCCCACATCGAAGCGTAACCGTGCCACCGGGCTGGTTATAGCGAATAGCGTTACTGGCCAGGTTATAAATCAGCTCGTCGATCAGGCGTGGCACACCTTCGACCACAACGGGCTTCGTCTTGCGCACGATGGTCACGTCCGACTGTCGGGCGACCTGCTCAAGGCGCTGCTCCACCGTCGTAATAGCGCGCGAGAGCTCAATGGGTTCCGTGGAACCAATAGGCACTGCCTCGCCCTCGGTCGCGCGCTCGGCCTCGTCCAGGTTAGACAACGTCAAGATGTCGTTTACCAGCGCTGCTAGACGGCCTGCCTCGCGATAGATGCGACCGCCAAAGTTGCGCAGATCGTCCTCGCCCTCGACCATGCCGTTTGCAATAAGCTCGGCGTAGCCCGAAATCGCGGTAAGCGGGGTCTTGAGCTCATGAGTGATATTGGCCGTGAACTCGCGACGCATGCGGTCGTTATCGGCCAGCACCGCCATCTGGCGTTTAAGCTCCTGGCGCTGCGACTCAATGCGCTCGAGCATGGGAACCATCTCGGCGTAGGCATGTTCATAGCTACGGCGCGGGTGGTCCAAATCGACCTCCTGCAGCGGCGCAATGATGGCACGGGATTCGCGGCGCGCAAGAAAAAACGAGAGCACCGCGCCCGCCACCGCGATAAGCAGCATCGGCGCCACCAACGAGAGCAAAATCGCCGCAACGCCAGGCTGAGCCTGTGCCAAACGAACGACCTGACCGTTATCAAGGGCGACGGCGCGATATAGCATAATCTCGTCGAGCGTGGCGCTCGAGCGCTCCGCGGAGCCCGAACCGCTCTCAAGGGCCTCAACGACCTCGGGGCGATCGCCATGGTTGGGCAACATGGAAGGAGACGCCTCGTTGTCGTAGGCAACCGAGCCGTCTTTGTTGATCAACGTAATGCGCAGGTCCTCGCGATCGAGACTTCGCAAGAATGCGATGGGTTCCTTCTGCTCGTTTAAGGCGGCGGCAATAAGCTCGGTTTCTTGCGAAAGGTTGGCGCTCGTCGCGTCTGCCAAAGTGTTTTGCACAAAGAACGCGCCCAACACCGTAAAGGCGACAATCACCGCCATGGCACAGATAAAAATCGTCGCAAACACGCGATGCGAGAGCGTGTGTTTTCCCTGAGGGGCAAAGACCACGGACTACTCCTCCGATGCTGCTGCCGCAGCGACGGCATCTTCAGTATCGCTACCGGCGGAAGGCTCCGCCAGGCGATAGCCCACGCCGCGCACCGTCTCGATAGCGCCGGCACGCTCGCCGAGCTTTTGGCGAAGCGTCTGCACGTGCACGTCGACGGTACGCGAGCCGCCATCGAAGTCCCAGCCCCACACGCTCTGCAGC
>USHS01000062.1 GCA_900554585.1 uncultured Collinsella sp. | reverse complement strand
ATACGAGATGCTCAGGAGTCTCGTGGGCTCGGAGATGTGTATAAGAGACAGTGCCGACGCCGTGCTCGGCAGAGACGGCGCCGCCCATAGCCGTTACCTCCGCAGCCCACTGGGCAAACAGCTCACCGCCGCGACGGTAGTCCCGCGCATCGCGCGGCAGGATATTCACATGCAGATGGTTGTTGCCGATATGTCCCCAGGCGGCAGACTCAAGCCCGCTTTCGGCCAGCGTGCGGCGATAGAGGGCAACGACATCGGCCAGGCGCGCATTGGGCACCGACATATCCGACCCCAGCTTGGTAATGGTGGGGTCGGTGCGGCGACGCTCGTCGATGAGCATGTTGACGCTCTCGGGAACGGCGTGGCGGAAGAACCGCTGGCATTCGCGATCGACCTCGGTGCGTGCAACCCAGGTCGCGTCGTCGCGGCCGCCCGCAAGCTCCAAAACCCATCCCAGGTGGTACAGCTCCTCGGTCGCTTGCGCCTCGTCGTCGCAGTCGAGTTCCACGTAAACACAGACCTTTGCCTCATCGTCGAGTGCCGGCAGCGAGACAAACGCGGTCGACTGCTCGCGCTGGCGGCGAAGGATATCCAAGGCGCCGGCATCGAAATACTCAATAGCGGCGGCATGGGACAGCACGGGGCGCACGGAATCGGTAAAGGAAACCGCCTTGTCCTCGCTGTCGAAAAAGCAGCTCACGCCCCATACGACCGAAGGTGCCGCCTGCAGGGCGATCTCGAGCTCGGTAATGACGCCGAGTGTGCCGCACGCACCGATAAAGAGGTCGATGGCGTCCATATCGTCCGAAACGAAATAACCCAACGCGTTTTTGGTCTTGGGCATGGTATAGCCAGGAAAATCCAGCTCGAGCGCGCGGCCTTCCGCTGTCACGAGCGACAAGTGGCGTGCGTCAGCGTGCGCCTGACCTCGATGAAGCTCAAGCAGGTCGCCGTCCGCCAGTGCCACGTGAAGCCCCGTAACGTGCGGGCGCATGGGGCCGTAGGCGTAACTGCGGGCACCGGAGGCATTGCACGCCGCCATGCCGCCCAGGCAGGCAGATGCCTCGGTGGGATCGGTGGGGAAGAACTGCTCAGGAGCTGCCTGGAACTCCTCATAGGCCTCAAGCGATACCCGATCCCAGTCAGCGGTCGGCAATGCCTTCTTACCCAGTTGCTTGCGCAACTCCGAAAGCACGACGCCCGGCTCCACGCGCAGCAGAAAACGGCCTCGCTCGTCGCGGCGAAGACCCAGGTAGCGATTCATACGAGAAGTGTTGAGGATATGTCCGCCGTGGGGCACGGCACCGGCAGCCAGACCGGTTCGAGCGCCTTGGACCGTTATCGGAACATGCTCGGCATGGAGCTTTCGCAGAATGGCGCGGACTTCGTCCTCCGTTGTCGGAAACGAGATGCTCGACGCCTCGCCCGATATGCGAGATTCATCGCGACCATATTCTTCGAACTCGTCGCCGAAGGGTTTGATGGCTGCAGACACGCGAACTCCCCCTTTAGTTAACTACAGTATTTGCAGGGAGATGTTACCGCATCGTTTCGTCGACGTGACTGAGACCGTCTCCATAATTGGCGAATTTTACGTTTGTGCAATTCGGCAAGCGGCGGCGATTTCTCGGCAGACGCTCTATTTGACGTGCCCCTTCCCATCGCTGCCATGCATGCAATTGGTGCTCGAAAAAACTTGAGATATTTTTTACCGCCTCTCACCTGCGGCGATGCAAATCCGTCAAGCATTTGGTCAGAAATCGGTCAAGTTGTGCCTGATACGGTCGGCATCGACAGCCAAAACCAATAGAAGGTTTGGCCCAAAAGCAGGGAGGTCCCCATGGCATATTACTGGCCCCAGTACGGCGTCGCCATCGAAGTCGACGATGACCCGTATCTTCTGCCGTTCGACGAAAAGGCATTTCCCGATGCGGCTGTCTATCACGTCACCACCGACGTGATCTGCGATCCCGAATCGTTTTCGGCGCTCGCTCACCACATCGCCCACATCCACGACATCAAACTCGACCCAAACTTCGACGAGCTCATCTACTCACGACGCCTCATGCTCCACATGCTCTTTGGCGCCGATCCGTCCACGTTCGCGCGCGTCTATACCACTAAGGATGCCGCATGAGCGTAAGAAAGCAGTCGAGCCCCCTGGGGTCAAAACATCGAAAAAGGCTCGGCGTTGTCTGCTTGGCTATCGCCTGCGCCCTTATCGCCGTCGGCCTTTACGCCTGGCAGTCAAAGCCTGTCGCCGAGACGGGCACCTCGGTCACAACGGCAGAGGGTAAGTCGCGCCAAGAAATCCAGGACGAGCTCGATGCCATCGTCCGTGACAACATGATGACGATCTCGGTCGCACCGGTCGCCCAGCTGCAAAAAGGCGGCAAGCTGCGCGTCAACGTACAAAACGTCCAGGACAACAAGTTTCCCCAGCGTTTCCGCGTGATCCAAAACGACGAAACCATCTATGAATCGGGCGTGGTCGAGACTGGCAAGACCATCGAGACCTGCCCCGCAGGCGACATCAAAGAAGGCGAAGCGTATATCGAGATCCAGGCGCTCGACGCCAAGACCTACGACGCCCATGGCAATCCCACGCGCGTCAAGGTGCGGGTTGCGCAGGCCGAAGGCTAGATCTGCCGCCTGTTGCGAAAACGCGCACCCACGCCGCTTTCGTCCAACCATCACGGAAACGGTCCGTGACGAATAGAAAGGAACGATTATGGACATCACCAGGAACTTGAGCGGGACCAGGGCGCTCGTCGTGGGGGCAGGGCTGGCGCTCGCGCTCGCAATGGGAGCCGCGCCGACCACCGCCCTGGCGGAGGGACGCGTTGGAACCACCGACGTGACCATCAGGACCGAAATCGACAACATCAAGTTTAAGGCTCCGACTGTCATCCCATTTGTCGCCAAGGCCGATGGCACGCTTCAGGGCCCTTCCGAGAACACAACCACCATCGACAATCTTTCGGCCTATGGCATCCACGTTACCAACATGAAGATCGGCGCCAAGAACTCCTGGAGCATCGTCACCGACGCCAAGACGGGAACCGCCCAGAACTCCATCGATTTTAAGGTCGGCCCGGACAAGGCACTCCAAGACGCTCATGCCGCGACGCAGGAAGCGGGCGTCGACCTTTCCAAAAATGCATTCTTCGACATGGGCTACCAGGGCATCGCCGATGGTACGGACAGGATTAAGCTCAAGACGAGCGGCAATGTCGCCCGCGTCACGCGAGACATCTTCCATGTGACTGGCGAGGGCGACCAGGTCGCAAGCATTACGTGGACGGTCGAGCCCGGTGCGCACACGGCCTAAGGCGATTGTCCTTGCCGTCATCATCGGCGTTGTAACGTTTGCCCCGATCGCCGCCTTTGCCCAACAAGAGCAAGCGCAGGCTGCCACGCAAGTGACTGTCGATCTATCGGAGCTCGAACGCAGTGGCCAACATGAGCCCCTCGCGCAAACGGGCGACGCGCGACAGCTCCTGGCAGCAGGAATCGCCGCGGCAGGCGCAAGCGCCATCGGCCTTGGCCTGCGCATCAAACGCAGCCAGTAGCCGCGATAATCGAGACCGTCCAGAACAGGTAAGGAGAACCCATGGCATCAAAGAACCTTTTGCCCGTTGCCGCGCTCTGCAGTGCGCTTGCCACCGGCATGCCCGTCGCCGCTCTAGCGACACCCGCCGTGGACGTCCCCTTACCTGCCGTCAACAGTCTCGCCACAAACCAGATGAGCACCATCGCGCGCCAACGCTTCTCGCTTGCGCAGGCAAGCATTTCGGCCTCGGGGTGCCTCCGTCGCTGCACGAACAGCTCGATAGTCGTGGATACCGAGCGCTCGAGCACAGCGGACGGCCCCCTAACGGGATGCATTATCTGCACATGGCGCGCAGCTGCAACTGATGCCGATGGCGATTCCTGCGACGTGGAGCTGCGCCTCGACATCACCCTGTCCGATGACTCGGCGGACGGGGCAACAGTCGCCTTCGACAGCACGTTTTTCGAAAACGGAGGGGGTGTATGCCTGGGCTGCGTCCCCTCGAGCGCCGATGGCACGCAGCCCGCTATCTCATTCACCGCATCGCTGAAAATGACCAAGGCGGGCACCGACGCCACGGCAAATGGCGAGATCGCTCTGATGTTCTACGCGAGCGGCACAGAAAGCCAGGAGATTCGGGGCAAACAGCGGACCGGATCGCTCAGCCTGACGCGAGGGGCAGATCCCGGTCCTGTCGATATCAGTGCCGAAACGCAAAATGTGCATCACGTCCTTGTCGATCCGGCGCTCCTCGAGATGGAATGGAGCGGAGTAGGAGCGGTCGGACTCGCCCCCTCGACGGGTGACATCGCAAGCGACTCCAGCGAGAGCAGCGGTGAAATAGCGCCTGGGGACAATGGCGCACCAGGCGGCATAACACCGCCATCGAGCGGTCCTTCAGCCACTTTCAGCGAGCCAAGCGAAACAGCCACCGCAGTGGGCGGCACGCAAGCTGGCGAAAACTTGGGGTGTCCCATGCCGGCAGACATCGACGAGGGCAATTGTTGCATGATGGTCGCGCTCGACCGCACGGAAACCGTCGACGCCGCGAGCATTGAGGTCACCGCTGCCGATAAGCCCGTCCGCAAAGCAGCCATTATCGCATTCCCTAAAACCGTCGAAGTTGTTTTTCTGCCATCGGGCGAGGTCGTAGCCCCCACCTTGCTCACCTTGCTTGGGGCAAAGGGCACGGCCAACCAAATCGACAACCTCACGGTCGCCGACCCTGCGACCACCGCAAAACTGCACCTGTATGCCGTAACCTCGGACGGAGGCAAAACCGAGGAATTCGACGGTGAGAACCTCCTGAATAACCGGATACTCCATAAAATGGAAGACGTCTCGTATCAAATTGAGCTCGTGGGATTTGACCGAGCTCGAGATGCCGATATCATCGCCGCGGCCATTGAGTCCCCGCAGCGACTCATGACGCTGTGCTTCGATTACAGCCCCTATGTCGTGATGGGAGGCTGAGGCTTGGGCACCAAATGCCGTCATTAATACCACTTATATAACGTATAGGATGAGGCATGACGCACCCTGCAGCCCGTTCTGCTACGATTGCCAGGTTGGCATCAATATGGGAGGGTTCATGCCGGGTTTGGGAACGGTCATCAACGTCGCACTTTTGATTGCGGGCGGACTGCTGGGCCTTATAGGCGGACGCTTTATCACACCCCGCATCCAAGACACGCTCATGAAGGCGTCGGGGCTGTGCGTTTTGTTTATCGGACTGGGCGGCACCATGCAAAAGATGCTCGTCATTGACGGGAAAGCGCTGGAGACCACCGGCACCACCATGCTCATCGTCTCGTTTGCCCTCGGCTCGCTCATCGGCGAGGCCGTTAACCTGGAAGCCGGCATCGAAAACCTGGGCGAATGGCTCAAGCGCAAAACCGGCAGCGAGGGAGACAACGAGTTCACCAATGCCTTTGTCTCGACATCGCTGACCGTCTGCATCGGTGCCATGGCTATCGTGGGATCAATCCAAGACGGCTTGCTCGGCGACTGGTCCACGCTTGCCCTCAAGGGCGCGTTGGACTGCATCATCGTCTGCACCATGACGGCTTCGCTCGGCCGCGGCTGCATCTTCTCCGCCCTGCCCGTTGCCGTATTCCAGGGAACGATTACGCTGTTTGCCGGCGCGCTCTCCCCCATCATGACCGCCGCCGCCCTCGACAGTCTATCGCTCGTGGGCTCTATACTCATCTTCTGCGTCGGCGTCAACCTCATCCGTCCTCAGACCTTCCGCACGGCCAATATGCTCCCCTCCGTTGTCATAGCCGTCATCTACGCCCTCCTGTTCTAAATCTATCTACGTAGCGGTATCTCGAACACCTGTTTGATGCTGTGCTATGATATGAGGTCACCGAAGCTGCGTTAGGAGAGGAGAGACGGTGGCCGACCAGGACATCAAGATGCTCATCGAGCGCATTATGGCCGAGGCCCGGACCCATCAGTCTGCTCGCTTCTCAAACGAAGTCTATGCTGACGAGCCGATTCTCAAAACCGGTCGTCAGATGCAGAATTTCCTTCCCGACCAGTACCGCAAGATGCGCGAGATATCGCGCTGGCAGGATGACCCCAAAGGCGGCGCGGGTCGCTGGCTTTCGGAAGCCGAGCTTTTCTACCGCCAAGGCCTGCTGATGGCCGATTTTGAGGACGATTGCCCCTATAACGGCACCTTTAAGTCGTACTTCCCAACCTACAACGCTATGAGCGATCGCCAGCTGCGCGGGTACTTTACCTGGCGCGCCCAAGTGCGCCGCGGAACCGTCGAGGAAACGTCTACGTCCTTTGCCTTCCTGTACCTCTATGAGCTGATCTGCGGCATTGGCGTAGATGACCCACTTGATGGTTTTAAAAAGATCAAGGCTTTTTGGGATGCCTATCGTGCCTTCGAGCCCGGCATCGACCGGTTTGCACGCGTGTGGTTGCAAGATTACGCCGTGTTCCACGGGCTCGACCCCGAGCTGCTTCGCGACTCTAAAACCGTCGCATTCGACAACGCCCTCATCGAACTGCGGCGTGCGGCGCGAGACCTTGCGCCCGCGCCGACGCCGTCAGACCTGGCGCCTGCGCGTCGCAAGACCTCCAAGCCTACGCTCCCCCTTCCGCCCGACGAGGCGCGCGAGGAGCGACTCATGGCCGCCATCAATGCCCTCTCCACGTATAACCTCAATAACTCAAGACTCGATCGCGGCCACCATCGCGATCTACGCCACGTGGCATGCGCCGTGTATGTCCGTATGGCGCGCTACTATGACACGCACCGAAAGACCGGCATCGTAGCGAGCTTGTTTGGGGAGGAGACGGCCATGCCCTACACCATGTTTGCCTCGGCCGTGTTCTTTGCGCCCGAGCGCCACGAGGACTGCGAATATCACCTGGACCCCATTCACATCTATCGCTGCCAAAATGGCTTTTGGGAATGCATGCGCATCCACGGCAGCAGACAAAAAAGTAGCAAGCTCGGTGAGATGATGCGCGCCTGCGACCAACGCCTGCGCCTGGCCCTAGACCCCACCCATCCCCTAAAGGAGGAGAAGGTCCCCAAATATCTGGCCAAGATCATCGATGACGAGATCGTGGCATGGCTTTCGTGGGACGCCGCGCACCAGCCTGTCAAGATCGATATCGATTTGAGTCAGCTGGGGCACATTCGGAGCGCCGCCGCGCAAACGCGTGAAGCGCTTTTGATTGATGAGGAGCGCGAGGACGATGTGCCTATGGAAGCCGAGGCGACGCTTATCGAGCAACCGAACACCGAGTCTGCGCCCAGCATGACCGCCGGACCTGGCGAGATGGCCACACGGCAAGACGAACCCGACGAGCCGACTGTCTCCACCGAAGAGTTTGGCGTCGTGGCACCGCTCCTCGTGTCTGTGCCCGCGCCCGTAACGCCCGCGTCTGCCGAAGCTGCGAACAAACTCGCGCC
>USHS01000061.1 GCA_900554585.1 uncultured Collinsella sp. | reverse complement strand
GGATGATGGTGAGCGCGAGCGGGCCGTTGCCGCCGAACATGCTAATCCACATAAAGGCAGTGACCGCCACGGGTACGCTGTACTCGAGCACGATGCCGCAGACAAGGTTGGGATTGGAGCCAAAGAACAGCGATCCCATGGCATAGGCTGCTATGGGAATAAGCACCGCCGAGACGAGCAGCGCCAAAATCAGGTGCAGGGGACGGCGGAACACCTCAGCGACCTGGTGGAAGGTGTTGCTGAGCGCACCTTGGAACGTCATAAAGGCGAAGAGGGCGGGAACGATGGGCTTGAGTACGCCGATCTGCTGGGGAAAGAGCACGCCGAGCGTTACGCAAATCGGAACGATGACCTGCATATGCCCCGCGAGGAACTTTCCCAGTCCAACCCATTGCTTCATATGCCCCGTGACTCCCTTTATCCGCGAACTCGTTTGAATGGATATGCTAGACGCTCGCATGCGTCCGTGCGTCAGAAACGCTCGATTATTTCGAGGCTATTACCGGCCTCGTTTACCGAAACCAGGGCGTGCCGCGAGGCTCTGCGTCCGTGCCGCACGGTATAATAAATCCGTTCAACAGATCTGCCTGCCGAAGCGGGCATACACAGAGGACTCATCGCTATGAACCGTGAGAGGTATCGCGGCGACCTGCCCCTATCGGGGGTGGGCGCCTATGTCATCGCTTAAGACGACGCATCGCTGGGCGGTCGCTCAGCAAAACCCCGAGCTCGAAAAGGAGCTTTCGGCTGGCCTGGGCATACCCGGGCTGGTGGCGCGCATTATGGTTGCGCACGGCATTACATCCATCGAGGAAGGCCAGCTGTTTTTGACGCCTTCGCTCGATCGCGACTGGGCGGACCCACTCGTTATTCCGGGCATGGTGGTCGTCGCCGACCGCGTTGAGCGTGCTATTCGCAGCCACGAGCGTATCGCCGTCTTTGGCGATTTTGACGTCGACGGCATTACGTCGACTTGTCTGTTGACCGAGGCGCTACGTTCGTTTGGCGCCAACGTCACGCCGTTTATTCCGCACCGCTTTGACGAGGGCTACGGCCTGTCGCGTGCGGCGCTCGACCGCGTCAACGAGCTTGCTCAACCCAACCTGATTGTGACCGTCGATAACGGTATTGCTGCCAAGGAAGAGGTCTCCTACCTGGAGAGCCTGGGGATTGATTTGGTGGTCACGGACCATCACGAGCCGTCCGATCAGGTGCCGCAGGGCGTGCCCCTAACCGACCCCAAGCTCGAGGACGAGGGTCCTTCGCGTGAACTTGCCGGCGCCGGCGTGGCGCTCAAGCTGGTACAGGTCCTGGGCGAGCGTTTGGGCAAGCCGTCGTATTGGCGTTCGCTGATAGAGGTCGCGGCGCTGGGCACCGTGTCCGACATGATGCCGCTCACGCCCGAGAACCGCGCGCTGGTCGCTGAGGGCATCCAACAGATGCGCGTGACGGCTCGTCCCGGCTACATTGCGCTTGCAGCGCTCGCCAAGGCCGACCTTTCTACCATTACGGCGGACGGTCTATCGTTCTCGCTCATTCCCCGCTTAAACGCCGCCGGCCGCATGGCCGATCCCAAGCTGGCGCTCGACTTGCTGCTTGCCCGCGATCCTATCGAGGCAAGCGCGCTGGCGGCCGAGCTCGAGGAGATCAACCGACAGCGTCGCGAGATCGAGGCGGAGCTCACGCGCGATGCCATGGCAAAGGTCGAGGAGACTTATGACGGCGGGCGCGCGATTGTCGTGGGCGGCGAAGGTTGGCACGAGGGCGTTAAGGGCATCGTGGCGAGCCGCCTCACCAACCGATATCACGTGCCGGCGCTGCTTTTCTCTATCGAGGACGGTATAGCACGTGGCTCGGGTCGCTCGGTGGGCAAGGTCAACCTGTTCGAAGCCGTCGAGCGCTGTTCCGACCTGCTGATTCGCCGCGGCGGGCATGCCGGTGCGGTGGGCGTTACCATCGAGGCATCTAAGCTCGCTGAGTTTCGTCGACGTCTTTCTGCCGTGTTGTCCGAGCTTCCCGCCGAGGACTTTGAGGACACCGACGAGGTTGCCGCCACGGTCGACCTTTCCGAATTGAATATCGAGACCATCGAGCAGATTTCCCGCCTTGAGCCGTTTGGCCAGGGTAATAAGGTGCCGCTGCTGGCTGCCGAGGGTGTGACGATGTGTGACCGCGCCGTGGTGGGTAAGACCGGCGAGCATATGCGTTTCGTGGCGACGGATGGCGCCGCAAGTGTGCCGGCCATCATGTTTCGTGTGCCGCAGATCGACAGGCTTATCAATTGCGACAGCGCCGTCGACTTGGTGTTCGAGGCCGTTGCCGAGCATTGGCAGGGGCGCGTGAAGCCCAAACTCATGATCAAAGATGTCTTGCTACGCGATGCCACGGCGCCCAATATCGACGATCCGGCATGTGAGCTTCGCCGCGGCGTACAACCGGCGGATTCTGGCCTGCGCCTGGAGTCGCGTAAACGCGAAACGCTCGCTCAGCTTTCCTATACCGAGCTCACGCGCTCGCTCATTCACAGCTTTATCGGATCGAACCAGCCGCACCGCGCACAGGTCGAGGCGCTTGACGCCCTGGCCGACCACCAGAGCGTTTTGGCCGTTATGGGAACGGGTCGCGGCAAGTCTCTGATTTTTCATGTACATGCCGCACGCGAGGCGGTCCTTCGCGGGCGTGCGAGCATCTTTGTCTATCCGCTGCGTGCACTCGTTGCCGACCAGGCCTATCACCTTTCCTCGACGATGGCCGCGCTCGGCATTGGCGTTGGCGTGCTGACCGGCGAGACCGTGGAGGCGGCGCGCGATGACGTGTTTGCCGGTCTGGCTTCGGGCCGCACCGGCATCGTTCTCACGACGCCGGAGTTCCTGTCTATCCATCGCGATCGCTTTGCGCGTTCTGGACGTATTGGCTTTGTCGTTATCGATGAGGCACACCATGCCGGTCTTGCCAAAGGCGGCGACCGGAGCGCCTACCTTGACATGCCCGATATTCTCAAAGCCCTGGGCGATCCCGTTGTCATGGCGGCAACGGCTACCGCGACGGCCCCAGTCGTGGCGGAGCTTGCTCGTGTATTGCCGATTACCAGGACGGTGGTCGACGAGACCGTTCGCGAGAACCTACAACTCGAGGACGACCGTGACCTTGCGAGCCGCGAAAATCGCCTGGTGTCGATCGTGGCGACGGGGGAGAAGACCGTTATCTACGTGAACTCGCGCGACCAGTCCGTGGCGCTTGCCAAGACGTTGCGCAAACGCGTGCCCGACTGCGCGACCCATATTGCGTTCTATAACGCCGGGCTTGCGCGCTCCGATCGCCGCCGTGTCGAGGAAGCCTTTAGAGACGGAAGTCTCAGCTGCATCGTTTCAACTTCGGCCTTCGGTGAGGGCGTCAACCTGCCCGATATCCGCCATGTCGTGCTCTACCACATGCCGTTTGGTGCGATTGAGTTTAACCAGATGAGTGGCCGTGCCGGCCGCGATGGACAGCCCGCCGTGATTCACTTGCTCTATTCGTCGCGTGACGCTCGTATTAATGAGCGCCTGCTCGATTGTTACGCGCCCGAGCGCGATGAGCTTGTCACGCTCTATCGAGCGCTGCAGACCATGTGGCGCTCCAACCGTGGCAAGACGGGGGACGATTCATTCTGCGCGAGCGATATCGACATTGCGCAGATGTGTCTTGCCATCGATGCCCGCACGCCGGTCGACGAGCGCTCGGTGGAAAGCGGCCTGGGAATCTTCGAAGAACTCGGTTTCTGCCGCGTTTCGGGGTTTGACGATACGCGTCGCATCGCGATGGCGGAAAACCCCGGTCGCGTGCAATTAAGCAGGTCAATTCGCTATTTGGAGGGCTTGCGCTCGCGCATGGAGTTCACGGCTTTTCGGAGCTGGGCGCTCGATTCGTGCGCTTCTGATATGCTAGCCAAAGTTAATCGCCCGATCGTACCGCGGGCCTAGGGGAAGGGGACCTCGATGGACGCCGCAGCCCGTACCGCCCATGATTCCACCCTCCAGCCGTTTTCGGAGATGGAGCACTATAAGCATGCCGATGAGCTGCCGCCCGAGATTATGGCGGACAGCTACGACAAGCTGGAGCGTCTGTGCCTCAAATATATGAACGAGGATGACTTCTCCAATGTGGAGCAGGCCTACTGCTTTGCTGCCGAGAAGCACTGCAACCAAAAGCGGCGCTCGGGCGAGATGTACATTAACCATCCCGTCGAGGTAGCTATCATTCTGGCTGACCTCAAGATGGACTGCGATGTGGTGTGCGCCGCGTTGCTGCACGATACCGTCGAGGACACCGAGACCTCGCTTGCCGATGTTTCGGGTCTGTTTGGCGAAACCGTGGCAGGGCTCGTCGACGGCGTGACCAAGCTCACCAACATTGAAGTCGACAGCATGGACGAGAAGCAGGCGCTTACGCTGCGCAAGATGTTCCTCGCCATGTCCAAGGACATCCGCGTCATCATCGTCAAGCTCGCCGACCGCCTGCATAACATGCGCACGCTTGCCGCCCTGCGCGAGGACCGCCGCCTGTTTAAGGCACGCGAGACCATGGACGTGTACGCGCCTTTGGCCGACCGCCTGGGCATGAGTTCAATCAAGTGGGAGCTCGAGGACCTGTCCTTTTTCTACTTGGAGCCCGATGCCTACCAGCGCATCGCGCGCATGGTATCCGAGTCGCGCGAGGTTCGCGAGCGTTATCTGGCCGAGACCATCAAGACGCTCACCGATGAGCTCAATCGCATTGGTCTTGAGGGCTTTCAGATCAACGGTCGTTCCAAGCACTATTGGTCCATCTATCAAAAGATGAAGCGCAAGGGCAAGGAGTTCTCCGAGATTTACGACCTGGTGGCGCTGCGCGTCATCACTCATTCGGTGCGCGATTGCTATTCCACGCTTGGTGCCGTGCATACCCTGTGGCATCCCATGCCCGGTCGTTTTAAAGACTATATCGCCATGCCCAAGGTCAATAACTACCAATCGCTTCACACGACGGTTATCGGCCCCACGGCCCGTCCGCTCGAGATTCAGATTCGAACCTACGAAATGCACGAGCAGGCCGAGTACGGCATTGCCGCCCACTGGCTGTATAAGAAATCGGGCGGATCGTCTGCGTCTAAGACCAATGATGCCCAGCGTCTGGACGACCAGATTAACTGGCTCAAGCACTCACTCGATTGGGCGGCGTCTGACGAGATCACCGATGCCAAGGAATACTTGCACTCGCTGAAGGTCGACTTGTTTGACCAGGAGATTTTTGTCTTTACGCCCAAGGGCGAGGTCATGGCGCTTCGTGCCGGCTCTACACCGCTCGACTTTGCCTACGCCGTTCATACCGAGGTCGGTAACCACTGTGTCGGCGCCAAAATCAACGGTGCGGTGGCGCCGCTCACGCACGAGATCAAGACGGGTGACCGTGTCGAGATTCTGACTAACAAGAGCTCTAAGCCGTCGCGCGATTGGCTCAAGATCGTCAAGACACCTTCGGCCAAGTCAAAGATTCGCCGTTATTTCGCCGCCGCGACCAAGGATGACGACGCTGCCGCCGGCCGCGATATACTGGCCAAGGACCTGCGTAAGCGCGGGTATGGCATCTCTACGCCACGATCCACGCGTGCGCTCAACGCCGTGGCGGAGCAGTTTAACTTCAAGCAGCTCGAGGACCTTTTTGCAGCCGTTGGCGCGGGCAAGGTCGCCCCGCGCGCTGTGGGCAATAAGGTCGAGCAAATCTTGGACCCCAAGCCCGAGGAACAGCTCACCAAGGCCGAGGCTATCGCCGAGGTCGTAAAGCAGCCCGCTCGCGGCTCCAACCGCAAGCCGCAAAAGCGCGGTAAGAGTGCCAGTAACGGCATTATCGTCAAGGGCGAGAGCAACAGCGGCCTGCTGGTCCGTCTGGCTCATTGCTGCAACCCCGTGACGGGCGACGACATCGTCGGCTTCATCACGCGCGGTCGTGGCGTTTCGGTGCATCGCGCCAACTGCCCCAACGTCAAGGGCCTTATGGAACATCCTGAGCGCATGATTGACGTAGAGTGGGATGGTGCTGCCGATACGCTTTTCCAGGTCGAGATTGTGGTCGAGTGCCTGGACCGCATGGGCCTGCTCAAGGACGTCACCATCGCCATTGGCGATGCAGGCGGCAATATCCTTTCTGCCGCCACGTCGACCAACCGCGAGGGTATTGCAACCCTGCGCTTTATGGTCGAGATCTCGGACGCGAGTGGTCTGGATCCACTGCTGGCCTCCATCAGCAGCGTTGACTCGGTCTACGACGCGCGCCGCCTGATGCCCGGCGAGGGTGGAGCCCAGCTTAAGCGTCGCGTTTAGTCGCGACGAACGTGCCACATTTTCGATATTCGCTACACTCGAGGCATCGTTCTATGCCTCGAGTTCTATTGAGAGGAGAGGGACATGAATGCTGTGTCCTTGGATTTAACTCCCAAGGGATCGGTCAAGATCGAGACGCTCGTAAACGGTCCCATTCAGACCAATAGCTATGCTGTTATTTCGGACAATGAGTGCGTGATTATCGACCCCGCATGGGAAGGCGGGCGCTTGGTGGAGCATATTCGAGCCGAGCATCCCGGCGTACGCATGCTTGGCGCCGTATGCACTCATGGCCATGCTGATCATGTTGGTGGTGTTGCCGGCGTACGAACCACCGTTGGCGAGGGCTGCCAGTATGAGCTGTGTGCCAAGGATGTGGCGGTGCCGCATGCGAACATCGAGGAACAGCGAGCTATGTGGGGCATTGAGACGCCCGACCCTGGGGAGCCGACGCGCCTACTCGCCGAGGGCGATGCTCTCGAGGTGGGCGATATCTGCCTGCAGGTGATCGAGACGCCAGGGCATACGCCGGGCGGGATCGTCTTGTTTGCTGCCACCGAGCAGGGATGCATCGCCTTTGTTGGCGACACCCTGTTCCCGGGTAGCCACGGCCGCACCGATCTTGCCGGTGGCGACGAGGCGGCGATTCTGCGCTCGCTCTCCAAGCTCGCCCGGCTTCTCCCGCCCGATACCGTTTGCCTAACCGGCCATGGCGATTCGACCACCATGGCACGCGAGCTCATGCAGAACCCTTTCATGCAGGTGTAGCTTTATAGTCAGCTTCTAAAGCACGAGAAGCGTCCAAACGTCAAGCTATTTTTCCCCAACGGGTCGATTCCGTAGGGCAAACGGTCAAAAAAAGTCTGTTTGGACGATATTCGTGAACAAACGAACGTTTATGCTCGGGTGCGCCGTGGTAAAATCTCAGGCGTTATCGGAGCAACCTTACAGGAGGTTTCTTTTATGCTCGTCAACGCAGCAGACATGCTCAAGAAGGCCGAGGCCGGCAAGTACGCTCTCGGTGCCTTCAACACCAACAACCTCGAGTGGACCCTGGCTATTCTCCAGGCCGCCGAGGAGGCCAAGTCTCCGCTGATCCTTCAGTGCACCGCTGGTGCCGCTAAGTGGATGGGCGGTTTCAAGGTCTGCGCCGACATGGTCAAGGCTGCCGTCGAGGCCACGGGC
>USHS01000060.1 GCA_900554585.1 uncultured Collinsella sp. | reverse complement strand
GGCCAGCCTCTTTTCGGGCCGTCTATCTCATTTTTTTGGAAAAACTGTTTTACAACAATCGCGCGATATCAGAGATGATCCAGAAAATCAGGAGAGATCCTCGCCATTGGAGGCGATGACTTTCTTATACCAGCAGAAGCTGTCCTTTCGGTAGCGATCGAACGTGCCTTTGCCCGTATCATCGGCATCGACATAAACAAAGCCATAGCGCTTCTTCATCTGCCCCGTCGAGGCCGATACCAGATCGATACAGCCCCACGGCGTGTATCCCATCAGGTCAACACCGTCCTCGACAATTGCATCGCGTAGCGCAAGAATATGCCTGCGCAGGTAATCAATATGATACGCATCGTGGACTTTGCCGTCTTCCAGCGCATCGAGTCCGCCCACACCGTTCTCAGCGATAAAGAGCGGAAGATGGTAACGATCGTGGTAGCCGGCAAGCGTCACGCGCAAACCCAGCGCATCGATCTGCCATTTCCAGGCAGTCTCTTTATCCTTGAGGTACGGATTGCGCAGCGTCGGGAACACGTTGCCCTCCGCCTTCTCAGCGATCACTTGGTCATCGGCGCACACCAAGCGCGAGCAATAGTACGAGAACGAGATGAAGTCGACGGTATGCTCGGCCAGATACTCCGTATCGCCCGGCTCAAAGGGCACGTGAACACCCTCTTTCTCGAGCGCACGCAGCTTCCAAGTAGGATAGGCGCCCGCAGCCATCACGTCAGTGTAGAAGTAGCGGCCGCGGTCCTCCTCATACGCAAGCCATACGTCCTCGGGCGCACAACGGTACGGATAGGTCGCACCGGCAGCGATCATGCAACCCACCTTGTTTGCGGGATCGATCTTGTGCAGGATCTCGACAGCGTGAGCGCTCGCCATAAACATATGGTGCGAGAACGCCGCGGTCACGGCTGCACGGTCACGCTCATCCTCGAGCGTGACGCCCGCGTTGAGATAGGACAGCGCCACGCTGTTGATCTCGTTGAAGGTGAGCCAATAACGCACGAGGCCCTGGTACGCACGTCCGACGGTCTCGACGTAGTGCGCATACCGCTCGATCATCTCTCGGCTTTGCCATCCACCATAACGCTCGACCAGAGCCAACGGATAGTCGTAGTGCGACAGCGTCACGAGCGGCTCGATTCCGTGCTCGCGCAGCGCCTCGAATACCTGACGGTAAAACTCCAAGCCCTCGCCGTTGGGCTCGGCCTCCATCCCTGTGGGAAAAATACGGCTCCAGCAAATTGAAAGACGCAGGCACTTAAAGCCCATCTCGGCAAAGAGCTCGACATCCTCGTGCCAATGATGGAAGAAGTCGTTGCCCCAGCGGCATGGATACAGCCTGTCCGGATCGTCCACGGGCTTTTGCCTGCCAAACATTACATCCCAGCGGTCGGAACCCTGTGGGATCAGGTCGGAGTGCGACATGCCGCGGCCGCCCTCGTTCCAGCCCCCTTCGGCCTGGTTGGCGGCGAGGGCACCACCCCACAAAAAGCCCTCGGGCATACCGGCGGCAGACGTTCTGTCAAAGTAACTCATGCTACTCAGCATCCTCGGCAGAAGCTGCCGCGGCGTTCTCCTGCTCCTGAGCCAGGAGCTGGTTATCGTACACCTTAAAGAACGGGTACCAGACCACAGCCATGACCACGATCAAAACGATCGTAAACACCCAGATGCGCGGGTCGAGGCACTGGACAAAGCCCTGAACGAAGATGGGGAACGTGCCGCTCACCAAGATGTAGAAGTTAGAGACAAGACCCAGTGAGACCGCACCCCAATACAGCAGGGCCGAGATCATGCCGCCTAGCACAAACGGAATCATGAGGATCGGGTTGAAGATGATGGGCGCGCCGAAGATCGCGGGCTCGGAGATACGGAAGAAGCTCGGCACGATCGATGCCCTGCCAAATGCCTTGAGCTGCTGCGACTTTGCCCTAAACGCGCAGAGCGCCACAAAAGAGAACGTATTACCCGTGCCGCCGATGAGGTTGATGGCCAACGACATGAGCACCGGGTGGAACTCAAGCGGCTGCCCGGCAGCATAGAGCGAGGCGTTGGCGGCAAAGGCGGCAAGCGAGACCGGGGCGGTGATGGGCATTACGATCATGTTGCCGTGGACGCCAAAGCACCAAAACAGCAGCGTCATGAAGCAGATAAGCAGTGCGCCGGGCACAGAGTCAACTGCGACGGAAAGCGGGGCAGCGAGCAGCTTCTCGATAACCGAGGGGATGGACAGCGCGGGATCGATCATCTGGATCAGCAGGTTGCCGCCAAAGAAGATGAGGATGTTGGCGAGCATAGGTACGATGGCGCCAAAGGTTTCGGACAAAAACGGCGGCACGCCATCGGGCATCTTGATGGTGATGCCCTTGGTCTGGCAGAAGCGCGTGACCTCGACGGAGACCAAGGCAACGATGATGGCGGTAAACAGGCCCTGCGCACCCAGATAGGTGCAGGGGACCGCCTGGAGCACGGACTCGTCAGCAAGCTGGTAGTAGGACGACGGCGCCGCGGCGATCAGGAACATCACCAGCGAGGTCATGCCGGCGTTAAGCTTGGGCATCTTGTAGGTGCCCGCCAGGTTATAGGCGATTGCGAACGTCACGATCACCGACAGTATGCCCATCGTCATATTGAAGGGGATGAGCAGCGTGAGCTTATTGGCCGTCGCAAAATCGAGCCAAGGGCCAAAGACGGACCAGAACCCGCCCTGCGCCACCAGGTCGGCCGTGACCGGCGGGTTGGCGAGGATCATAAAGACGGCAGATACCAAGATGAAGCTGATCGCGCTCATAAAGCCCTTTTGCATGGAGGCAAAGTGGCGCTCGGTGCCGCAGAAATTGGCGATAGGGGTCAGTTTTTCCTGAAGCAGGGTCATGAACTTCTCCATGGTCGCCTCCTAACCCAACAGCGACTGGGCGAGTGCCAGCACGTTGGCGGCGTTGCCCATGCCGTAGTCCTGTGCGGGGATGACCGCGGTCGGCTTACCGCTCCCCTGCTTGACGGTGTTGAGCTGGTAGGACACTTGCGGCCCCAAGAGCAGCACGTCATAATTGGCGCACGTCTCCTGATACTCGCCGATACCCACCGCATCGATATCGAGCTCGATGCCGTTTTGCTCCGCATATTTCTCGAGTTTCTTCATCAGAATGCTTGTAGACAGACCAGCTGCGCAAACAAGAAGGATCTTCATAAGGGATTCCCTTCGCATTGATTGGTTGGATAGTCACCGCACGCCGCTAGGCGTTCTTGGTTGCAGTGCACTCATACAGGCAGATCAGCTCCTGCACGAGCTCCTGAGCAAGCATGGAGCACATGAGGTGGTCCTGAGCATGGACCAGCAACACATCCACCGACAGATGCTCGCCCGCTGCCTCAGTCGAAAGCAGCTGCGTTTGGATGTGGTGAGCCTTGATTCCCGCATCCTTTGACTGCTTCATGAGTTTGGCGGCGGCGTCAAAATCCCCCGCTTTTGCCTTTTCAAGGGCTTCGAAGGCAAGGCTGCGTGCCTCTCCCGCTGCAGCGACCAGCTGAAACGAAACCATCTCGGTTCCCTGATCGTCCATAACGGTCTCCTCTCCCGTGATGTTTGGTTTGTACTTGAATATTCGAAACGCCTATCTCCCGCCCGCAATCCTCGAGGTTTATTGCAGGCAGGCAGGGTTTTCGACAAAAGAAGCCTTAAGCCGTATGCGCTTGCACAAGCGCCATCAGCTCATGCCAGGACCGGCGCTCGCGTAAGCGCTCGACCCCCTGGCGGTCCATAAAGATCTCAGCGAGCAGCGAGCTCAAGATCCGCGCCTCATCGCCGCCCGACCGGGCAAACGACACCATAAAGACGATATCGACCTCATGGCCGTATTCGTCCCAAAGAATGGGATGTTCGAGCAGGCCCACGGTAACAAAGGCCTCGGCGCTCAAAGGATGCATCCCATGGGGCATGGCCACCCCATTGCCAAACGAGGTGGCACTCGCGCTCTCGCGCTCGGCAACCTCTTGGGCAAACTGGGCATCGACACGGCCGCTCTCGACGGCGCGCTCGGAGAGATATCGGAGAACGGCCTGCTTCGACGACGCCTCAACGCGGTTGAAGAACAGGGCACGGCTAAAGAAAGCGCTCAGGGAGTCCGATTGCGCAGCGTCATCACTCAGCACCTTGCGGATAGCGTTGACATCGCTCGTCTCCAAGAAGAAATCGGCCTCGCGGACGGGCACGGGCAACTTGACGTTGAGCGGCACCGTTGTGAACACGTAGTCGATGTGCGAAAAGTCGAGCGTTCCCACGCGGGCGACGTCGCATGTCTCAATCGACTCGATATACATACCAAACTGCTTGCGGTACTGGTGCTCGAGCATACGGGCGCTTCCCGCTCCCGAGGCGCACACGATCAGGATGCGTTTGCGACGCGGCTGGTCGGCTTGCTGCTCGAGGGCCAGGGCAAATGCCATGGCGATGTAGCCGAGCTCCTCATCAGAGGGCTGGCTGCCAAAATGACGCTCGAGTACCTGCGAGGTGCCGGCCGCCATCGAATAGGCCAACGGAAACCTCGTCTTGATATCGGGCAGCATGGGGTTATCCATATGCATGTGATATTCAAGGCGATAGCCCAGAGGGCCAATATGCCGAGCAAGGTTCATGCGAAGTTCAAGATCGCTGCTAAAGTCAAACCTAAACTCATCGTTGACCGCACATACCATCTCGGAAGCGATCTCCCACATCTCGTCCGAGATAACAGCCGAGCCCTTCTCGGGCACGCCCGTGCCCCTGCCGAGCAAATGGATTGCGATAAAGGCAACCTCTTCTCGGGGCATGCTCACGCCCAGGGCATCCTTGATGTTTGCGGCAATCTGGAAAGCCGCAGCGTATTCGTGCGTTCCCTCCAGCTTTAAAACGTCCGATTCTGCAGCCGGGACATAGCAGCCCTGCTCGATGCGGCCAAGAGCGATGTAAAGATGCATGATGAGATTGCGGGATGCCAGCGAGCTCACCGTGACGGGCGAGGCAGTCAGGGCATCGTCCACACATGCGGCGATGGCCCGCAGGCGCTCGGCGAGCTCTGCATCGTCGGTGTCGGGCAACACGGGCCTCACCAGTGAGGCCAGACACAGACGCCGTTGCGACTCCCCACCCGCAACGCGGATTCCGTAGCGAGGGCGCTTTTCGAGCGTCAAGTCAAATTGGGCGAGTTTCTGCTCTACCAGACGCATGTCATTGGACAGAGTTCGCGCCGAAACGTAGAGTAAATCCGCATACTCCTCAATCGTCACCCACTGGGACCGCATGAGAAGGTCGTTAAGAAGGAAGGACACACGGCCGTCGCGCGTATCAGGAATGCCCGGATGGGCCAGAGCCGCACCGTCTAGCAAGCGAGCAAGCTCATCTGCATGTGCAACATCGATACGATATTGCCCTTTGCTGCCAACGATGCGTGCAACCCCCGCAAGCTTGTCGTTTGCGCGATGGATATAGTTTCTCACGGCGCGCTCGCTTACCTCGAGACGCTTGGCAAGCACCGCGACAGCGACAGGCTGAGCGTCCTCGATCATATTTACAAGCTGCTTGACGCGAGCATCCATGTCCTCCTCCTTTCCCTGCGTCTAGTCTAACGCGGTAAAGAATGACACTCCACGTCGCGCTCGTTCCGCCAACGCGGAACAGGTTGCGGGGAGTCCAGCTAAACTTATAGGGAGCACGGAGAGAGGGCCCGAAAGCAATGCGTCGGTGTGGGATGCGCCTTCCCAGCCATTGGGCAGTCATTGGGGACAGACTTGAATGAGTAGTCGTTGGGGACGTTCTTGTTTGACTAGTCGTTTAAGAACGTCCCCAATGACTACCAGAAAAGGACTGTCCCAAGCTGCCGGCAGGAAAGGAACGTCCCCAAGTGCCGGGTTTCCGCGGTCTTCAGCGTTTCTCATGAACAGCTACCTCAACAGCAAAAGCCCCGCAGTCGGAGCGGACTGCGGGGCTCATGAAGAGAGGCTAGTTTGTGGGCGCTTTGCCTGGCGCCCACGAGAAATGCAACAGAGTAGAGACTACTCGTGGATGCGGGTACCGGAGAGGCCGGCCATGGTCTCGGCGGCCTTGTCCAGAGCACCGATGATGCAGGTGCGGCCCTTGCGGGAACGGGCGAACTTGATGGCAGCGCGGACCTTGGGCTCCATGGAACCCTTGCCGAACTGACCCTCGTCGGCCAGGCGCTCGGCCTCGTCGGCGGTGAGCTCCTCGAGCTCCTCCTGGTTGGGCTTGCCAAAGTTGATGGCGACATGCTCAACGGCGGTCAGCAGGAACAGAACGTCAGCATCGCAGTCCTCGGCCAGCAGCTCGCCGCCCAGGTCCTTGTCGATGACGGCGGGAACGCCCTTGTAGCAGCCCTTGTTCTCGTAGTCGCGGACGACGGGGATGCCGCCGCCACCGCAGGCGATGACGATGAACTCGTTGTCGAGCAGGTTGAGAATGGAGTCAGCCTCGACGATCTTCTTGGGATCGGGGGAAGCGACGACGCGACGCCAGCCGCGGCCGGAATCCTCGACGAAGACCTTGGAGGGATCCTCGGCCATGAACTCCTTGGCCTGCTCCTCGGTATAGAAGGGGCCGATCGGCTTGGTCGGGTTCTTGAACGCGGGATCATCCGGGTCGCACTCGATCTGGGTGACGACGGTGGCGGCGTGCCAACGCTTATAGCGCTTGTGCAGCTCGCGGCCGATGCCCTGCTGCAGGTGATAACCAATGTAGCCCTGGGACATGGCGCCGCACTCGGGCAGCGGCATCTCGGGGGTGCCGATGGCGTCGTGGGCAGCGGCGAAGGCGTTCTGGATCATGCCGACCTGCGGGCCGTTGCCGTGGGTGATGATGATCTCGTTACCCTGCTCGATCAGGCCGAGAAGAGCGTGAGCGGTGTTGCTCACGGCCTCGATCTGCTCAACAGGGTTGTTGCCGAGGGCGTTGCCGCCAAGGGCGACGACAATACGATCGGGCTTGCCAAGAGGCTTAGACATTGCTGGAATCCTTTCTGTAAAAGGCCTACAACCCATTAATAACCCGTGTCCGTGCGATACACGAGTTTATTAAGGTTTATATTCCTGTTATCCCTTATTTTATTCATTTTGAAAACAGTTGAACGGTGAACGGTCATTTTTACCCGCTCAGCGTAAAGAAGCCCAGCTTAGGCATATCTACGCCATTTACGTGCGACTTTATTTTAATAGAGCAGGGATTCGACCAGATTATGCAAACTATATCTCTGCTAAACACAAAACAGACAGCGCAAAATCTTACTCGTACTATACGAGATTCTATGCACTTATTGGACGAGTATGCAGCCCTGCAATAACACGGCGTTTTTCATCCAACTTAAGGAATATAGATGAGCTCCAAAAAGGCAGCCAGCCCCAAAGCACGGGGATAGAAGGCGGCAACAGCCAAATCCTCCATCCATCTCCAGAGTGGCGCGAGGTTTCGCGGCAAAGCCGCGAAACAGCGAAGGGGACAAAAGCCCCCCACAACCACGTCCTTCATTCAGCCACACAATCCGAGGACGTAGTCGTAGCAGGATCTGAGGGCGGCCCTTCGCG
>USHS01000059.1 GCA_900554585.1 uncultured Collinsella sp. | reverse complement strand
CGCCGCCGGGTCATCGTAGTAACGGCCGTCCGTAATTTCCTGGCCCAGCATGCCGTCGAAACCATGGACGTTGAGTGTGGCAACGAAGGCGTCCATATCGTGCTTGCCATCGCCCCACACCAGATGGCCATACGGGTCGCCGTCGATAAAGTGCATCTCGTGAATTGCCCCATCACCAAAAGCGGCAAACCAGTCCTCAAGCGTCTCGCCTGCAACGCCCATCGCGGTTGTATCAACCATGGGCTGTAAGTACGGGCTCGCGACCTCGTCAATCATGCGCTTCGCATCGGAAACCGTCGTCACAAGGTTGCTCTCCTCGGGACGCAGGCTTTCCATCGTAAGCACCAGACCGTGCTCGCCGGCATACTCCGCCAGAATGGACAAGTGCTCGCGGCTGCGCTTCCAGGCTTCCTCGCGGTCCTCGTCCCAGTCGCCCCAGCCCGAGTTGACGGACATACGGTCGCACCCAAGTACCTCGGCAAGCTCAATGCCGTGTTTAAAGTACGCCAGGCTGCGCTGTTCATGCAGCGGTTTGCGTGCGCAGTACTGCCAAGGATAGACAACATTCTCGGGGCACAGAGTACGATACCTAAGCCCACGGTCTGCAGCCTTTTTCGCCAGGACCTCAGCCTCAAAGTAGCCCGTGTGGTCGAGCGTCACATGTGGCTCCGCACACCACAGCTCAATGGACTCAAAGCCCAAACGCTGCTGCACATCAAGGAAGTAATCGAGCGACCACATGATGTAGTGGATATTCATGCCCGCAATCTGTTCGCGGCGCAGCGTCGGTTTGGATTCAGACATCCTATGCCTCCTTATTTCGATCGAACACGATTTGTCCGTCCGACATCGTCATATCAACCGAAAGATCGCGTGCGTCGCGATAATCGAGGTCGAACACATCCCGATCGAGCACGCAGATATCGGCAAGTTTGCCGACCTCGAGCGTACCCAGCTCGTCTTCGCGCATCAGATCGTACGCGCCCCCGGCAGTCCAAGCGCGCAAGAGCTCGACAAGCGTCAGCACGTTGGCCTCATTCACGGGCAGTCCGTCGGCGAAGAATCCGCCGCACGCGCTGTAGATTGACTCGCCCAGGCTCGGAACCAGCAGCGGCAAATCCGTACCACAGCACACCGTGCATCCGGAATCTTCCATGCCGCGGCGATTCCAGCTGTGCAAAAGTCGCGTCTCGCCAATTTGTCGACGCATCATCGATAGGCAATCCTCGCGCCGGTCCAGCGTCAGAATCTGCGGATAGACCTCGCAAATTCCACCTAACTTGCCAAACTCGACAAGATCGGTCGGGTCAGAGTTCTCGAGATCGGTAATCGCATGGCGGCGAAGCATCCGTCCATGTTCGTCTCGAGGCAGAGAAGCATAGAGCGCCACGGTGCGACGAACGGCGCCATCGCCCTGGCAATGCAAGGAATATCGGAAGCCGTCAGCATCAATTGCACGCAGCTCGTTCTCAATCAGATCCCACTCCGGCTCCTCGACGACCGTCTTGCCGGCAGCGCCTGCATCGGCCGTGTCCTCATAGGGTTCAATCATCTCGGCAAGCCCCGCCCATACGCCGCGATCGGTCATACGGTTGAAGCCAGAAAAACGAACGAACGGTCCCCGGAAGCGCTCTCGTGCCTCGCGGGCATATGCCAGATTTGCACCGGCACCCACCGGCTGCGACATCATAGAGACGCGAACCGTCAGCTCACCAGATTCCTCACGGCGAGCCATTTCGTCGGCAAAGCCGTAGTAGTCATCAAACGCCATCTCTTTGATGGCGGTAACGCCGCGCTCGTTAAGCATGCTCATGTAGTCCGAATACCCCACGCGTACCTCGGGCAGCGCGAGGAAATCGCTCATCATGCGCCAGATCTTCTCGGCATAGCACGCCTGGGGTGCAAAGCCGTATCGCGCACTGGCGGCAGCGTTGAGAACGCAGGTCTCCGCTCCCGGTGTAAAGCAGACGACGGGGATATCGCCAAAAAATTCGTCAAACACAGCTGCCGTATTTGCGTTCTCGGCATCCGATGCCAACGTTTCGGGCAGGTTGTGGCCAAAAGCCGCCGCGCAATCCGGATGATCATCTTTCCATGCACGCAAGAGCGACACGGCCTCTTTGGCATCGGCGACGCCGGACAGATCAGACCCCAACGTCCGCAGTGCCCAGCCCGTATAGAAGGTATGCACATCGATCAGGCCGGGCATGACGGTGCGGTCGCCCAGGTCAACTACCTCGTCCGCTTGGGTCAAATACGAAGCTACCTCGCACTTGGTGCCAACAGCCTCAATTCGATTGCCACGGACCGCTACGAAACCTTCAAACGGCAGGTCCCCCGTACCGGTAAAGACGCTCTTAGACGTCAGGACCGTCAAACGATCAGACATCACAACCACCTACACCGGAAGCATGCCAGAAATTGCCGTTACGATCAGGCCAAAGACGACCATGAAAATGAAGAACTTCCAAATGGTCTTCCACCATTGGCCAAACGAGATCTTTGCCACGGCAAGGCCGGCAACCGTCATGCCCGCCACGGGACTGATGGTGTTAATGGTCTGATTAGCAAACTGGAGCGCGGTAACAGCGGCTTCGGGATTGAGGCCCATAAGCTCGGTCAGCGGACCCATGACGGGCATGGTGAGCGCCGCAAGTCCAGAGCTCGAGGGAACCAGCAAAGAGAGCAGGCCAAGGACGATATACATAAACGTGGTGTAGACGGCGGCGGGCGCACCGGCAAGCGCGGTAGCGAGCGCCTGGAGGATGGTGTCGATGATCATGCCGCCCTCGGCGATGACCAGAATGCCGCGAGCGATACCGATAACGATGGCGGCGTACGCAAAGTCGGCAATGCCTTTAACGAACTCCTCGGCGATCGTCTGCTGGTCAAGGCCGCCCAGGATACCGGCAAGCAAGCCCATACCAAGGAACACGGCGGAAATCTCATTCATGTACCAGCCCTGGGTAACAAGACCCCAGACGATAATGCCCATACCGCAGGCAAAATCGATAAGCACGAGCTTCTGACGGGTAGTGAACTCTTCCTCGATGGAGGCATCGGTCACGGAAAACTCAACACGCTTGAGCTTGTCGTCCTCGTACGTAATGGACGACTCGGGGTTTTTCTTGACGCGCATGGCATAGCGCATGGGCCATGCGATGCCAACGGCGGTAAAGATGACCCAAGAGATGGCGCGCAGCCACAGCTGAGGATTGCCCTCGATGCCGATAATGCCTTGGGCGATCAAAACATTGAACGGGTCGATGGTCGAAGCACAATATCCCAGGTTAGGACCAAGGAAGCAGATGATGAATGCCGTCATCGAGTCATAACCGATACCCATCATGATGGGAATGAAGATGGCATAGAACGGCAGGGCTTCCTCAGACATACCAAACGTAGTGCCGCAAATGGACAGCAACGTCATCGTGATGGGAATGATGAGGATGTCCTTGTTCTTGAGCTTTTTAATCACACGGCTCATGCCGGCATTCAAAGCGTTGGTCTTGGTGATGACTGCGAACGATCCGCCAATCAATAAGACGAACGCAACGACGTCAGCAGCCTCCTGGATGCCCTTAGTGGGCGCTTGCAGGACCGCAAAGATATCCTGGCCCAGATTGATGGTCTCGCCGGTCTCGGAATCGGTGTAATTCTTATCGACCTGTTCATAGGTACCAGCAACGGCGACTTCACGCTCGCCCGCCGCTGTCGAAATCGTCTTGCGCTGGTACTGACCAGAGGGAACGATCCAAGTCAGAACCGCAAAGACAACGATCAGCAAGAACATGATCGTATAGACATGCGGTAATTTGAACTTAAAACGTCTGTTTGTCTTCTTCGCCTTCGTATCTGACATAGATACCTCCAAAGAACTCGAGACTGCATCGCATCTCGCTTCAACGTTTGCGCAAGGCAAACGTTCTATGACGTTCCATAGATTACCAGCAGCTTTTCCCCTCATCAAGATAATTTCAAACTGATTGCCGCGACGCGGCTGAACGGTTGCGTTCGCGCCGTGAACGGTATGGAAACGCCCGGTGAGATGATCAACCGGGCGCCTCCATTCGCAATGTCCTAGATGTCAAAAATGTAACGAGATCCAACGATCCGCTGACGACCGATGATAAACGGCCGCCGCTGCTCATCGAAAAAGAAGGCATCCATGTAAAACAGGGGTTCGCCAACGGGAACCGCCAACAGCCGAGCGACCTCGGGCGACGCACACGCGATCTCGAGCGTGCACGGGTCGGTAAACGCGGGCGTACGGCCCGTCCGGTTGCGCACGAACTCAAAAATGGATTGGTTAGATAGAGGTGCCGTTGATAGATAGGCGTTGTCCTCGTATACGTATATGTTGTTCTCGAGCATGACGGGGACCCCATCGGCAGTACGCACACGCTCAACGCAAATCAAATCAGTTCCAACGGGAACACCAAAGAACTGTGCTTCGGTGGAATCCGCCGGCAGTATCTTTCTCGAAATGACGCGCGCCCCCGCCTCCATTCCGTTAACGCGGCATGCGTCCGAAAAACTCTGGACGTCATCCTTCTGGCGAATCTTGCGCTTAAGCTTAGGGGCATTGACGAACGTGCCTTTCCCCTGCCGCTTCGTTAGATAGCCCTGCTGGACGAGCTCCTCAATAGCGCGTCGCACGGTAACGCGGCCAACTTTATAGTTCTCAGCCAATTCGAATTCGTTGGGTATCCGCGCGCCCGCCTTGTAGGCACCGGAGCTGATTTCGTTTTTAATGATATCGATAACCTGTTGGTACAGCGGTATCGCTGCTTTACCGTCAGTTAGCCCTTCAGTCGGTGGCATATACCCTCTCCCAGCACAATTACGTCTAAAACGGGCTTAAGGGCATTCAACAAGCCCTTAAGCCCGCATTAGCATTAAGTATGCTTGCTGCCGCACCAAAATGTCGGGTATTTACTCATCAGACCCGAAAAACGCGCAACTACCGCGCTCCTAAGAAAGCGTGAGCAGCTCCGGCAGCTGGTCGATAATCTTGTCCGCGGCATCCTGGCTAAAGCCAAAGCGTTCCTCGCGCTTGGCAATGACTGTCAGACCGGCTCGCTTGCCGGCAGTGATGCCAGGCACCGAGTCCTCAACGCAGCAGCAGCGATTCGCGGGCAGCCCCAGCAGATCCAGCGCATGCAGGTAAATGTCGGGCTCGGGCTTGCTCTCCTTAAACTGCTCGCCGCTCACCACATACTCAAAGGCATCCGACAGCCCGCATGCGTTGAGCACTTCCTCGATGCTAACCATGGGAGACGAGCTGGTAAGCGCCACGCGAACGCCACGGCGCGGCAGCTCTCGAATCGTATCCACGGCGCCTGGGTTAATCAAAGCCTGATAGTCGCGCGGACGTTTATGCGCCCACTCGTCCCAACGGGCCAACGCTTCCTCGCCAGTGAAATGCCCCTTACCGGCGCGCTCAAACCAATCGACCAGCATATGCAGGAAGAACTGATGGGAGGTACCGACCTGCCCATTCAACTCCTCTTGAGTCAGATTAAGCCCCAGCTCCTTGGCAAACGCGGCAGTCTCGCCCAAGTAGTAATACTCGGTATCGACAATGACGCCGTCCATGTCAAAGATAACGGCGTCGAACGGAAATGCGGACACGGCACCCTCCCTAACAAAAGGACGCCCGCGAGCAGGCGCCCGAATCATGCATTATCGGCGATTCTAACCCAGCAGCTTATCCAATGCCACCGCAATACCATCTTCGTTGTTATCGGCGGTCACCATCTGGGCAACAGCCTTGACCTCATCAACAGCATTGCCCATGGCAACGCCAGTGCCAGCCCACTCAATCATGGACTTATCGTTCTGGCCGTCACCAAACGAGACGACCTCGCTGGCGTCGATGCCGAGCTTGGGCAGGGCACCCTCAAGCGCGCGGGCCTTGTCGATACCGGGCGCCGTGTACTCAAAGTACCAGTCGGCCGTGAACATGCCGGAAAGCGTCTGGGCGAAGGGCGCATACATCTCCTCGTAATGCGCCTGCAGATACTCCGGATCGCCCGCGGTCAACAACTTGTCCACCGGATAGGCATCCACGACCTCATGGAGACTGCCAACCTCACGGATTTTAAGGTCGCAGGCATCGCGCTCGTACTTAACAATGTTTTTCTGCGAGCCGTCGGGCAGCGTGATCATGCAGTGATACGAATCCTCAACATGCAGGTCGCGGCCGAGCGAGATGATGGGAATGACATCAAAGTTGCGCAGGTGGTCGAGCAGACGATGCAGCTCGTCGGCCGGCATGGCTTGGTCAAAAAGAACCTCGTCGGTTTGAGCGTCGACCACATGCGCACCGTTAAAGGCGACCAGCAGGCCATCGTGGTTTTGAAGGTCGAGCTCCTGCGCCAAGGCATGCAGCCCCCATGCGGGGCGGCCCGAAGCCAAGATGAGTTTAATGCCCGACTCCTGCGCCGCGAGCAACTTCTCACGCGTGCGCGGGCTGATGACCTTTTGGTCGTTGGTGAGCGTACCGTCGATATCCATTGCGATGGCCTTGATGGACATATGTGCCTCCCTGTCATTGAGCAACCTTGTCTGAGTCATCATACAGAACACCTACTGCAGCTCTGTCTGCAACGGATAAAAAGCCATATTGTCCCGAACATGAACAGCGTGTAGCCGTGGGGCGCAATCGCTCCGTCCCATACGCCGAGCCACCACATACAAAGCCGACGACGCTAAACGCGGCCGCCCCATCGACCTCATTTCATCCCGTAGAAAAAAAAATTTCAAAATTAGTTCTTGTCAAATCGGCAAAACGAACGTACTTTAAAGATGACCGCTCCGGTGGTCATCGTTTGATCGAGCATATTCAGTTTCAGTTTTCAGCGTGTAAGAGAAGGAAGATCGGCAAAGTACAACCCCAAACGCAATGACAACTTAATGAGGTAACTGCCACATGTGAGGCACCCAGGGCATTGTTGTCTCGATTTTGAGCACGATGCCTTCCGCCTTGCATGGGCCGTTCCATCCCGCCCCTGCAGCAACTGCCTCACGGGCTCATTGAAAACTGCATAGCACCCCAACGTCAGCACATCACCCACGGCAAGCACATCACTCACGACAACCAACACATCAACAAACAGCACGAACATCAACCGATTGGAGAAGCTATGACAAACCACCACGCTGAAGACGGCGATAAGAAAAGCATTCTGGATGCCCGCATTGAGCGAGCATATGCAAACGAATATGACGCCGCCTTTGCCGCCGCGACCATCAAGAACTACGCGTCGCTACCGCTCGCGACGATCTTGGCCGACCACCCTCAACTGCTGAAGCGCTGCACAAAGATCATGGGCGACCCCGACATTCGCAAGCTGACAGACCCCTATGCCCCAAAACGCGACAACGATTCGTACGTTCTTACCGTAGGCTGCCTAGCCCATATGCTTACGGCGCTCGACACGAAACTCAAGCTCGAATGGGAACCCGACGAGCGTCATGAACTCGAAAGCAAGCGGAACACCCTGCGCACTGCACTGTTCCTTCCGTTGGACGGCCTCAAGCGCTGCAACGTCGAGCTCAATACACAGGCGCGGCAAAAGCCCGGGACCACGGGGCAGAAAACTCC
>USHS01000058.1 GCA_900554585.1 uncultured Collinsella sp. | reverse complement strand
AGCACATTGGTGCCGGCACGACCGCCGAGGAGGAGGACGCTCGCCTGGAGGCTCAGATTGCCGCGGATGCCGCTGACGAGAACCTCATGCCCGAGGAGCAGGACGAGGACGACTCCGACGTGGACGACCGCGCATCCAAGCACAAGAAGACTATGATTGCTGCCTTCGTGGTTGCAGTTGTGATCGCTGCTGTGGTCGGCTTCTTTATCGGCAACGGTGGTTTTGGCGGCAAGGGCGTCGGCTCGGCGACCCTCACCGAGGACCAGCTCGATTCGACCGTGGCAAGCTACAGCTACAACGGCAAGAAGAGCGATATCACCGCGCGCGAGGCCATCGAGAGCCAGTACAGCCTCGATACCGTCAAGGATAGTGATGGCAACTACACCGCTCCTTCTGCCGACGTCATCCTGTCCTACGTGCGCAACAAGATCCTGCTCGATGCCGCCGAGGACGAGGGCATTACCGTCTCTTCCAAGGAGATGAAGAAGTACGCCGAGGATTCCATCGGCACTTCGGACTACAAGACCATGGCCACGCAGTATGGCGTGTCCAAGGACCAGGCCAAGCAGATCGTCCGCCAGTCCGCGACGCTGCAGAAGCTCTACAAGAAGAAGGTGGGCGATAGCTCCGCAAGCATGCCGACCGCTCCGACCGAGCCTTCTGACGGCAATGAGGACACCGCGAGCAAGGATTACGCCGACTATATCATCAACCTTGCCGGCGACGAGTGGGATAGCTCAAAGGGCACTTGGAAGGACGCCGATGGCACCTACGCTAAGGCCTTTGCCGACGATGCCTTTACGGCCGATAGCGCTACCTATAAGCAGGCCATGACCGCCTACTACACTGCTTACCAGCAGTACTCTTCGCAGGCTTCGAGCGCCAGCTCCAAGTGGACCGAGTATGCTAACGGCCTCTACGCCAAGGCCAACATCAGCATCTACGGCCTGTTTGCGTAAAGAGTTGCACGGCTCATCGAGCATCTAGCCGATAGACAGCAAATAGCCCGCCAGTTCGGAAGTCGTTCTGGCGGGCTATTTGCGTTGAGGGCGTGATCGGCGGCTTAATTATGGCTATTCATCTTTAAGTCCAAAAAGGCTATCGGCTTCATCGTCGGATATATATTCCAGTACATCGCCTGGTTGGCAGTCGAGTGCCCGGCATATCGCATCAAGAGTTGAAAAACGTATGGCAGAAACCTTGCCCGTCTTGATGCGCGAGATATTGACCTGGGAGATGCCCACGCGTTCCGCAAGCTCTTTGGATGAGATCTTGCGTTCGGCAAGCATGCGGTCGAGCCGCAGAATAATCATGGATTCCCCCTAGAGCAACTCGTCATCTTGTTTTTGCAGGATATACCCGTAGCGGAAGATGCTGGCAATCAGGCTAAAAATCAGGCCCACAAAGAGCATAGAGAGGTCGAGATGCTGGCCGCCAAGCGCATCCGTAAAGCTACCGCCAAATCCTGAGAGTATCAGCCCTGTGACTATGGCACCAAAAAGTTTCACGGCGGCGCCGCCGATAAGGAACAAATGTCCTATTTGACGTAGTATGCGGATGCATTCGAGGTTAAAGGGCCTGCCCGCCTTTTCAATGGCGGAGAAAAACCTGTATGCGCTTAGCGCGATGGCAAGCGCGAGGCATGCCATCATGCCGCTCCCTATGGCAGTATGACCGTCGTGCGCGACAAGCATAAGAGGGGTCTGTTCGTTGGCGCCGACGAGAGCGAGAAATGGCCCTTCGCCAGCCGTAAGCTCTACGGATTGGAGACAGAACCCTTGGGAGAGGCTAGGCAATATGAATAGAAGTTCGATTGCAATGACTGCGAGGAGTGCCAGAGCGAGCGCCACGATGGCGCAGATTGTGCCCCATTTGCAGTAGCGAGTGAGCTTCCTCAGTTTGGCTATTGCCTGTTCACGGTCGATGGCTTCATTCGATTTGGATACGTTCCAGCGGATCATAGCTCCTCCAATCAATGTCTTGGACGATACTTGTATCATATCAGAATTAACGATAAACGATAAATAATTACGAATATTGAGTAAGTAATGATTGAAAACGATTAGCATGAACTATTAGCTCGTTTTGGGTGTCGGAGTTCGGCGCGCGGGGGATGAGGACAAATGTCAAAACTTCCCGTGATCGCGCAAGCGCTCCATTGTGTTTCCCTAATTCATCTGGGAAAACAACTGCAAACGATTGCAAGTAACCGGTGAACGGTCGAAAACTACCGTTCACCGATAATCTCAAAACTGGTTCTAACTGGTATTAAGTCAAAAAGACCAATTCACATATCTTCACAATGACCTGCAATTTTTCTTCACGCTATTTTTAGCCGCCCTGCGTTGTTTAGACACAGGAAAAGATCAGATCTTTTGCCAAAACATTTCGAAACGGTTTCAAAACCGCAGGTAGAAGTGTTAACGACCGGTAAACGGTCGATTTATCACCGTGAGCGGTGCAAAAACGTTTTACCGTATGAATCAACGAAAGCGACCTCTTCTGGGGTGACAACAACACGTCACGTGGTTACTACCAGTTTAGAAACCACTGGTCTTCAAAGAACGCTTTCTAAGAAGCTTTAAGGGCGAGCGCCCGCTGGCTTCCGAAAATCATCGGACTCAGATCGTACACACCTTCGGAAGGGAAATTTGAATGGTTGGCTTTATTCTTACCGGTCATGGACAGTTCGCACCCGGCCTTGCAAGCGCTATCGCTATGGTTGCCGGCGACCAGCCTGCTTTTACCGTCGTTCCTTTTGAGGGCGACCAGGCCGCATCCTACGGTGAGGATCTCCGCGCCGCTATTACCGCCATGCGCGAGGAGTGCGATGGCGTGCTCGTCTTTACCGACCTGCTTGGCGGCACCCCGTTCAACCAGTCGATGATGATTGCCCAGGATGTCGACAATGTCGAAGTTCTGACCGGCACTAACCTTCCCATGGTTATTGAGCTTCTGTTCCTCCGCGGCAACGCCACGCTCGCCGAGCTTGGCGAGCAGCAGGGCCTCCGTGAGGATGTTGTTCTTCAAGCCGGGCAGCGAGATCGACTCGTTGGGGCTGTGTGCGTTGGCCTTCGGATCCTCCGGGCCGGTGACGAGCACCTGCGCGGACGGGAAGATGCGCTGCAGCTCAGGGATGAACGGGATCGAGCCACCCTCGCCCTTGTTGATCGGCGCCACGCCGAACGCCTCCTCCATGGCCGCGAGTGCATCCTTGGTGGCGACCGCGTTCGGGTCCATCGCCCAGCCCATGCCGTTCTCCAACTTGGTGACCTTCACCTCGGCGCCGAACGGGGCGTGTGCCTGCAGGAACACGGCAAGCGCGTCCTGCGCCTCCTGCGGGTGCTGGCTCGGCGCGGTGCGCAGGGACAGGCGGAATGTGGTCTCGGGGCTGACCACGTTGAATGAGCCCTCGACCGGATGCGCGTCGAAGCCGATCACGGTCACGCTCGGCTTGGTCCACAGCCTGGAAGCGAGCGAACCGGTGCCGGCGAGACGATAGGAGTCGACGATGCCGGCGTCCTCGCGCACGGTGGCCTCGTCAAGGTCGCGCTGCAGGCCACCGACTGGCTCCTGCGCGGCCACGCCCGGCACAGCAAGGTCGCCGTTGGCGTCGTACATCGAGGCGATGAGCATCGCGGCGAGCGTGTTCGCATCGAGGATGGGGCCGCCGTACTGGCCGGAGTGCACCGGATGGTGCAGCACCTTGACGTTCACGTCCACACAGGTGTTGCCGCGCAGCGACGTGGTCAGCGACGGAATATCGGCGGACCAGTTGCCCGAGTCGGCCACGACGATCACGTCGGACGCGAACTCGTCGCGATGATCCTCGATGAACGGGATGAAGCTCGGCGAGCCCATCTCCTCCTCGCCCTCGACGAACACCTTGATGTTGACCTTGAGATCGTCGCCGAGCGCCTTCATCGCGCCCGAGTGAATCGCTATGCCGCCGCCGTCATCCGCCGAGCCGCGGCCGTACAGGCGCGTGCCGACCTCGGTGGCGACGAACGGGTCAGTGTCCCATGCGGACGGATCCGGCACAGGCTGCACGTCGTGGTGCGCGTACAGCAGCACGGTGGGGGCCTGCGGGTCGACGATCTTCGAGCCGATGACCTCCCATGCACCGGGCGTGCCATCCGGGTTGCGCGATTGGACGACCTTCGCGTCGATGCCGACCTGGCACAGCTCGTCCGCTACGAATTCGGCGGACCGCTTCATATGCTCGGCGGTGATGCCCTCGGCGGAAATCGACTTCAGCGCGACCTTACGACTCAGCAGATCGACGACGCGGCCGAAATCGGCTTCGACCCGCGCGCGCAGCTCGTCGGAAAACACTGCGGTCATGATGCTCCTTACTGTTGCGTTCGTCATCATCCATCCCGCCGGCACGAACCGGCCGGCCTGGAACAGATGGTCATATCAGCTGCCATTGTAACCGGTTCGCCCGGCTTTCCAGCGTCGAGGCGTGGCCGTATTCTGACGGATTATGACATGGAACCCTTTCAAGAAGGACAAGGCCCAGGAGCCGGTCGAAGAGGAATCGCCCGCCAAGACCGTCGGGAAAGGCCGTCCGACCCCCAAGATGAAGCAGGCGCAGGCGCGTAACCTGCGTCCTCTGGTGCCGCCGGACCGCAAGGCCAGCGCCAAGGCCGCGAAGGAGCGGATCCGCAAGCGCGAGGACGAAGAGTATGAGGCGATGCGCACCGGCGACATCAACCGCATGCCGAAGGCCGAACGGTTGCCGTGGCGCGTGTACATCCGCGACTACGTCGACGCGCGCCGCAACCTCGGCGAGTTCTTCATCCCGGTTGCGTTCGTCATGCTGCTCGGCTCGATTCTCGTCACCACCATCGCGCCGCAGCTGTCGGTCCCGATGATGATTCTGCTGTACGTGTACCTGATTGCCGTGATCATCGACGTGGCTGTCATGTGGCGCAAGCTGAAGAAGAAGCTCATCGAGAAGTATGGTGAGGCATCCGTTGCCAAGGGCTCGCGCTCCGCATCGTATGCCTGGAGCCGCGCGATTCAGGTGCGCCGCTGGCGTCTGCCCAAACCGCGCAGCCCCAAGCGCGGCAACTGGCCGAAGTGACAGCCGCCCTGCTGCTTTCCTGACGGCGCTCCCGATAGTGGGAGCGCCGTTTTTTTGTATGCCCTAGGCTGCGTGAAACCACCCCAGTCTCGCTGCGCTCGACAGCCCAGCCCGCCGGCGGGGGCGATTTGGCGTAAGGTATTACGATGGGGATGGTCTTGGTACGAGCACAAAGGAGTCGAACATGAGTGAAGCTTTTGACATCGCGATAATCGGCGGTGGACCCGGCGGATATTCCACAGCTTTGCGGGCGGCCGAGCTCGGCAAACGCGTGGCCATGATCGAACGCGACGCAACGCTCGGCGGAACCTGCCTCAACCGCGGGTGCATCCCGTCGAAGGCGCTGATCAGCGCCACCCACGCAATCGACTCCATCCGGCACGCCGGCGAACTGGGCATCTCCGCCACCATCAACGGCATCGACTACGGGACGCTGCACGATTACAAGAAGCGCATCGTCGACACGATGACGCAAGGGCTGGCAGGTCTGCTCGCCCATCGGGGCGTCACCGTGTTCCGGGGCGCCGCCTCGATCACCGGCGCGGCACGTCCCATCACCGTGCACATCGCCGCATCTGCTGACGGGCAGGGCGTGCAACGGTCCGTGCGCTCGGACGTGCCGGAAGACATCGGCCCGTCCTACGACATCACCGCTCAGGATGTGGTGCTCGCCATGGGATCCGTCCCGCGGCAGCTGCCCGGCGAGCCGTTCCGTGGCGCGATCATCGATTCGACGCGGGCGATGTCGATGGCGATGCCGCACAACGCGGTCATCATCGGCGCGGGCGCGATCGCCGCCGAATTCGCCTCCATGTGGAACGCCGCCGGATGCAAGGTCACGATGCTTATCCGCAAGGATCGTGTGCTCTCTGGATGGGATCGCCGCGCCGGCGTGACCCTGACGCATGAGCTCAAACGACATGGCATCGACGTCATCAACCGCTCGACGGTGACCCACATCGACACCGGCGTCAACATGGGAGCCCTCGTGCACTACACCAGCGCCAAGGACGGCGGCTCCACCGAGCACATCGCCGAAGGCGAATTCGTGCTCGTCGCGATCGGGCGGGATCCGCTGACCTCCGACGGTTGGATACGTGACGCCGGCGTGACCGTCGACGACCATGGATTCATCACGACCGACGGATACGGCCGCACGCCGGTCGCAGGCATATGGGCCGTCGGCGACATCACCGAAGGGCACGCGCTCGCTCACCGCGCGTTCGAGCAGGGCATCATCGCCGCGGAATCCATCGCCGGACTCGATCCAAAGCCGCTCGATGAGGACACCATCCCGCAGATCGTGTTCTCGAACCCCGAGGCCGCCAGCGTCGGACTGACCGCGACCGACGCGAAACAGCGCGACGACCTCTCCGATATCAAGGAGACCGTGTACCCGATGATGTCCAACGCCCGCATGATGATGAGCAACTCCGGCGGATCTCTGTCGCTCGTCAGCGGCATCCGCGCGCAACAGCCCGGCGTCAGGGTCGTGCTCGGCGTGCACATGGTCGCGCCCGTCGCATCCGACATCATCGCGGAAGCGGAACAGCTCGTCGGCAACCACACCCCGCTTTCCGACGCCGCGCGTCTCATCCATCCCCATCCCACCTTCAGCGAGACGCTGGGCGAGACGCTGCTCAAAGCCGACGACCGGCCGCTGCACACCCGATAAAGACACCGCGAACGAGCGACGCGGCGGCTCATGGTCGGCAGAAGGGCACATCTGCTGGTAAACTTGTCGCTCAGTGTGTTCACCCTAGACCAAGCGAGGAAGTTGATGGCAGGCAAGGACGAGAAGACCAAGCAGACGAAGCCCAAGAAGCAGAGCACGATAAAACAGATCATAACGATCTTCAAGTACACGCACAAGGAAGACAAGATGCTTCCGGCGCTGATCGCCGGCGCGTTCCTCGTGCCCGTGATCGTGTTCGTCATCCTCGGCATCATATTCCGTTGGACGGTGCTGACGTGGGTGTTCCTCATGCTCATCGCCATCATGCTCGGCATGCTGCTGTCGACCATCGTGCTCACCCGCCGCGCCGACATGGTCGGATACAAGCAGCTCGACGGCAAGACCGGCGCGGCCATCAGCGTGCTGCGCAACATCAACAAGGCCGGCTTCAACTTCCCCGAGCAGCCGGTGTGGGTGGATCCGCGCACCAAAGACGCCATTTGGCGCGGCACCGGATACAACGGCATCTACCTGCTCGGTGAAGGCGATTACGATCGCGTCAAGCGCGCGATGGACCGCCAGGAGCAGTCCATCAAGAGCGTCACCGCCGGCTCGCAGATCCCCGTGTACCGTGTGATGGTCGGCAACGGCCAGGGTCAGGTGCCGCTGAAGAAGCTGCGCAGCAACATCATCCGCCGCAAGGCGTACCGCCCGACGCACCACAAGAACGCTCTCCTGGCGAAGATCCACCCGCGCGAGCGTTTCATCCTCACCAAGGCCGAGCTGGAGAAACTGAACGCCCGTCTGCGCACACTGCAGACCAAGAACGGCATGGGCATCCCCAAGGGCATCGATCCCACGCGCATGCAGCACGTCAGCCGCCGCGCGATGCGAGGCCGCTGATCTTC
>USHS01000057.1 GCA_900554585.1 uncultured Collinsella sp. | reverse complement strand
CAACAACGCCGCCCAGGTTGCTGCCGCCGGCGCCGCCGAGACCCCCGCGGTCGAGGATGCCGGCGAGCTGCAGCGCAAATGGGCCGAGGTTGTCGAGCGCGTCAAGGCCCAGCAGGCCTCCTACGCGGCTCTTCTGCTTAACGCCCGCGCCACGGCGGACGACGGCTCTAAACTTACGGTGTTGTTCCCCGCGGGTTCGACCTTTGCCATCAAGATGCTCGGTCGCGCCGACACGCAGTCGGTGATCCTGCCAACGGTCTGCGCGGTCTTCGGTCGTCGTACCGTCGAATATGTCCTGGATGGGGGTGGCACGCCGGCTCCTCAACATGAGGAGCATTCTCCATCTGCACGGGCTGCGGCATCTGCGGACCCGCAACCCGTGTCCTCGGCGGCCCCTGCATCCTCGAGCGCCAGCGCGACGCAGCCAAAAGCGGCGCCGGTGGCGGCACCGACCCCGTCGGCGCCTGAACCCACTGTGCCCAAACCGGCTGCCGTGCCTGCGCCCAAGTCATCCGACCTGGCCAAGGCCCCCTGGCTGCGCTCCGACAACCCTGCCGGTGCTCCTGCCACGGGCAAGCTCCCGACCGAGCCTGCGCCCCGAGCGCCCGAGCGCGCGTCCGCTCCCAAGGCTCAGCCCGCCGCGCCGTCTGCGCCGTGGGAATCCGAGCAGGTGCCCTACGACGACGCCATGGTCGGCGGCTTCGCCGGCGATGCGAGCGGGGAAGATCTTCCTCCGTTCGACGTGCCTGCCGCGGCGCCTGCGCCCAAGCCTGCTGCAACTGTCCCCAAAGAGGAGGACGCTTCTGCAGCTCCTTGGGAGTCTAACCCCGGCGCCGGCAGCCCCTTCGGCCACCAGGGCGCAGCCCCGAGCATCCCGCAGACCGAGGATGAGGCCAAGGCCCTCATCCGCAGCGTCTTTGGCCAGTCCACCATCTTCAAACCGGTGGAGTAACCGTGCGGGCGGGTACGCTGCTCAAGAAGAGATCTCTTTGTCCGGGCGCATCTGTATTTCGGACATGTGTAGTGTGGTGCCGCGTATATCGCATTCGAGCAGACAGGCGCGTGACGGTCGGCCTAGGATGCTGAGGTCGATACGATATGTCGCATGGCTGTCCGTGTATTCGACTTGCTCGGCGTTGACGGTTGCTCCGATTGTAAATAAAGAGCCCAGTTCGGCATCGACAATCTTGAAGTCCTTTATCTTGACCCTGAACTCTTGGTAGAGGGACGGGCTGTTGTAGTAAACGGTCCGGGTTCCGTCGGTGCACTCATCGGTCATCTCCCATTTGGCGACGGGCTGGTCCGAGCTGGCTATCAGCAGCTCTGCTCCAAAGGCTATGGCATGGGTGATGACAACCAGCAATGCCCAGCCGACAAAGAGATAGAGAACCACATATGCAACGGGGTGTTTTGAGCGGATGTTTTGGAGCGCGTCGGGGGCATTCATGGGGCACCTCCAAATTGCTATCTTTGACAATCAAATTTTACCATGCCGTCATGAGCGCCACCTCGAGCGGCGGTTTAGCATTTTGCTATCTAGCTGGATGCAGCAAATGCCGGGTTCCGGCTCTACAAGATTTAGCTTTCGATATTATGTAGATGCGAATTATTCAACTTTGCATAATCTTTGGGCGCGGCTTGCACTCCAGGACATGTATATCGACTGGGGTAGCGTGTCCGCCCCGCTCGCTGACCTCGCGCCGTGGTACGATTTTTGAGTTTGAAAGTCCCGCCGCGTCTCGGCTGCCCTTGCAGCTTGTCGCGCGGCCGCACGTAAAGGAGCCATCATGGCCGGTATGAACATGCAGCAGATGATGAAGCAGGCTCGCAAGATGCAGGAGCAGCTTGCCGCCGCGCAGGAAAACCTCAAGTCCCAGACCGTCGACGCCTCTGCCGGCGGCGGTATGGTCAAGGTGACCGTTAACGGCGAGATGGAGCTCGTCAACCTCACCATCGACCCCGATGCGCTCGATCCCGAGGACGTCGATATGCTGCAGGACATGATCATGGCTGCCGTCAACGAGGCCGTCCGCGGCGTCAACGAGCTCGCCAACAAGCAGATGGGCGCCATCACCGGCGGCCTCAACATCCCGGGCATGCCGTTCTAAGACACGCATATAATGAGTGCGAATCACAGTCTGCAAAAACTGCTCGATGAGCTGGGTCGTCTGCCGGGCATTGGTCCCAAGTCGGCCCAGCGCATCGCCTATTACCTGCTCGAGGCCGATGCCGAGGAGGCCCGCCGCTTGGCCGAGGCCATCCTGGAGGTCAAGCAGGAGGTCCACTTTTGCAGCCGTTGCTTTAACTACGCCACGGCCGACGAGTGCTCCATCTGCCAGGACCCGATGCGCGATACCACCCGCATCTGCGTGGTGGGCGAGCCGCGCGATGTCCAGGCGATTGAGCGCACGGGCAGCTACCACGGCCTCTACCATGTGTTGGGCGGCGTGATCAGCCCCATGGACAAGATCGGTCCCGAGCAGCTGCATATCCGCGAGTTGCTGGCGCGCCTGGGCCATGAGGATATCCACGAGGTCATTATCGCCACCAACCCCAATATCGAGGGCGAGACCACGGCGAGCTACCTTGCTCGCACCATCAAGCCACTGGGCGTCGAGGTGTCGCGTCTGGCGAGCGGCCTGCCCGTGGGAGGCGACCTGGAGTATGCCGACGAGCTTACGCTTGGCCGCGCTATCGAGGCCCGCCGCGCGATCTAGGCGGCGTCAGCTCCACGGCATGTCCCGTCGGCCTGCCGCACGGGGCACTCATAATTGGGCGCGCGTTCATGCATTTGTTGTACAACAAACCTGCTTTTCATCCGCTTATCGCGTGGATGGGTCCGCTCGCATCTCGAATTTGCCCATTCGTTGCGCAACCTTTTTGGTTCGCTGATACACTCAAATGTGGATATGAAAGAATGCGCCGCTTTTAAGCGGCGTGTTTTTGTTGGAGGAGAACGCATGCGGCCCGGGGGCACTCAGACAAAGCATGGCGCCGCGGTGCGCATGCGGCGCCGGCTGGGCCTGGCGCCTCGGGCGTATGTGCTGCTGTCTTGCTCGCTCGTACTGGTCATAGCCGGTGTTTCGGCTTATGGCATGACGGTGCCGTCCATGGTACAGGCGCATGCTGCGCGCGAGCTGCATATTGGGCGCAAGACCAAAAGCGACTTGGGAACGACAACTGGATTTGCGTGGGCGAGCGTGGTCGGGCGCACCGTGTTTGACGTCGATCCCGCGGACGAGGGCGAGCGGGCGTCCAACGAGATCACGCTGGCAAACGGCAAGACCATCGTGCTCACCAACACCAAGGTCATTACGAAGCTTTCCAATAACAGCGTGGCTTCTGTCGTTAACAAGGCGGAGCGGCAGAAGGAGCAGGATACGCAGCAGGCGGGTAAGCCCGGCGGCTCGGACGGGTCCAGTTCTGGCACCGGTTCGGCGGGCTCGGACGGCGGTTCCGGTTCGGGTTCCGCCGCTGGCGGTGGATCTTCGAGTGGCGGCTCGACGGACGGCGGTGCCGGCGGCGACACGGGCTCGGGTGGTCTCTCGGCTGCCGAGGAGGAGAGAATCCACAATTGGCTCGTGACCAAATACAACATGCTCGATGACTATGTCGCCCGCGCCAATAGCGCGGTTTCGACCTATAACGCAACAGGCGATACCGGGCCGTGCGATAACCTGGCCAACGATATGTTTGTCATCCGTGCCGAGTTTGGCCGGCAAACGTTTTCTCCCCACTCAAAGTGGTATCGGCAGTACGCCAACCTATGGGGCTGCTACACCAACCTGTGCCAATGGGTGGGGCATTACGGCGATGATGACATTGCGCTTAACAACTTCAACAATAGTCTGGCGGCGATCGCCCAATGACGAACGACCTCGCTTCTACGGCAGCCCAGTCGCTCAACCGTGATCTCATGGTGGGCCTGCGCCTGGCGCGCGTCGACGGGTTTGAGCCGGCCGTCGCCCTGGGCACGGACGAGCTTCCCGCCTACCTGCGCCGTTTTACGATACTGTTTGCCAATGACGCCACCATGCGCCGCGGTGGTATCGGCCGTGTGACGCGTGCCGTCAACGCGCAGGGCGAGGCCGTGGCGCTCAAGCAGCTCATCTTGCCAACGCGCGACGAATTTGATGACGATGTCGCTCACGAGGCGCTGGTCACCAAGTTCAAGGCGGCGTTTCGCGAGGAATATGAATGCCATCGTGCCCTTTCGGGCCTTAAGGGCTTTCCCCGCTTGTACGGGTGGGGCGAGGTCGACGGCGTGCCCGCGATTGTCATGGAGTGGGTCGAGGGCGAGACGCTCGCTCGCCTGCGCCCGCGCTTTGCCGTGGACGATGCCGGGCGTCTGTCGCCGCTCGTGGCTGCGCGCCTGGGTCGCGACCTGTTCGATCTGCTCTGCCGCATGAGCTTGGTGGGGGAGGGGTTCGTCCATCGCGATATCTCGCCCGCTAATATTATGGTGCGCACGGCGCGCCTGCCGCTCGACCGACAGCTTGCCGAAGGCACCTTCGACCTGTGCTTGATCGACTTTGGCTCGTCGCTGGCGCTCGAGCCCGCCTCTGCGGTGGCCGGCACCGGCGGCAAGGAGTCCTTTACAGAGCGCTACGCCACGTTGCGTCGCGCGACGGTTGCCTACGCTCCGCCCGAGATGCTCACCGACGATATTGCCGACCTGCGCGTTTTGCGCATGTCGCCGGCAATCGACGTGTATGCCGCGGCGAGCACGGTCTATGAGCTCATCGCCGGTGTCGCGCCGTACGAAGTAGCGCCGGGCACGTCGGGTACTTCGGGCTCGCGCAAAAAGACGCGCGATATCGCCAGCCCTTATCGTCTCAAGATGGATACGCTGCCCGATTATCCCGTCGGCGCCCACGCGCCCGGCTGCGACTTGACGCAACTGCTGCGACGCGAGCCCGATGTGGCACTTGCCGCGGCCGAACAGGCTCAGCAGCTGGGGCTCGATCCAAATTCCGAGGATCTGCGCGATGCGCTGGCGTTTGTCGACGCTCAGCTGTTCGATGTGGTGATGGCCTGCCTGTCGTGTAATCAGGGCGATCGTCCCGAGCCCGCCGCGGTGGAGGCGGCGCTTACGACGTTTTGCGACCACTACGCGCAAAACGTCGGCCGCTCGCTTCGCGGCGAGCCGCTCACGCCCTGTCCCATGGACGCGTCCGGTCGCGTGGTCCGTCGTGCCGCGATGATCGGCGCTACGGCTGTCTGCGGTCTCGTATGGGCCGTTGTGGTGGTGTCGGCGGCGCTGCTGGCGTCTGGTGCTCGTGCGACGGTCGCCGTGGGGTACATTTCGTGGTCCGGTGCGCTGCCGGGTATCGTTGCCGCGCTCGCGCTGGCGCTGCCGGGCATGGCGGGTATTGCCGCCGGCGCCATGGCACACGATCGTCGCACGGGGTTCCTGCATGGCGTACTAGCGCTTTCTGCCTGCGAGGTTCCGGTGCTGATCGCGGTTGCATGTACCGTGTTTTCCCAGCGCGCCGTGGCGAGCGGTTTCGTTGCCGCCTTAATTGCAACCTATGCGCTCACGTGGTTTTTGCTGGCGATGGGGTTTGCCTTTGAGCTTCCCGTCGTGTCAACACGACGTGCGAAAATTTCCATGGCGACGCCGCTTGCCGGCGGAGCCGCGGCTGTTCGCGCCTTTGGCGGGCCGGCCGAAGTATCCGACACTATCTCTGCGACCAAGGAGGGCTAAGCCATGGCTTCTCAAGCTGAGCTCACCCCGTGCGGGGCAATGTTTGACATCTTTAAGCGCGCAGCGCACCTGAGCCATATCGAACTGTGCGGCCTGGTGCTCTCGAGCCGCCCGCTGGCCGATGGCCGTAGTCCACAGAGCCGCGCCGCCGATCGCTCCTGGGTCTCGCGTTTTATCGTGCGCGCTCCGGTCGGCACGCTGCAGGAGCGCTATTTTGCCGATTACGGCACCTCGGCCGCGCGCATTATGTCGCATCTGGCCCTGCGCCGCCGCAATCCCATGAATGCCACGGCGGTGATCAACATGGTGTGCGGGCCCGCTGGCGAGCCCATGGTGCGGGCGCTCGAGGAATGCCATCAGGATACGAGCCTCTACCGCAATGCGGTCGAGCGCCTGTCGCAGGCGGCGGAGCTTATGCCCGCCGAGCGTGCCGAGGCCGTGCTAGTGCTGTTTGTCGCCGTCGGCTGCTCGGCAGATGTTCGATCCTCGGTGACCTATGCCATCGACTATGCGCACGCGACTTGCGGCGGTGCCACATCGACCCCGCGCTCGCTGAGCACCTCGACGGTCACGGGCGAGCACGAGGCGGCGCCGGCGCATCCGCTGGGACTGCTGCGCGTGCAAAACGGCTACGTGGTGAGCGCCCCGCGCTGGATTCAGCCGAGTGAGGAAGGCGTCGAGATCGGTGCGCTGGCGACGGGGGAGGGCGATATCACCGATGTGGGCGATGACGTTTCGGCTCGCCATGCCCACGTGTGGTGCGATGACCAAAATACCTGGTACGTCGAGGATCTGTCGTCCACCAACGGAACCGTGGTGGTAAACGGCGCGACGAACGTCTGCACCCAGGTCGAGCCTGGCCGCTCCGCTCAGCTCAACCCCGGTGACGAGCTCAGGCTCGGCGAATCCACCACCTACGCCATCCTCCTCGGCGCCCTCTAGCTCATCTCCTAAATAAGTTGCGGTGAAATAGTTCCTGATGGGGCCCTTGAGGCGGGCATCCAAGAACTATTCCACCGCAACTGCTGCGTGGTCCCCGGGGATTGCGTTCGCTGGCATCGGCCGTGTGATAGTCACCCGAGGTAAACCTTTACCGCCCGCCTATATTTGCCGAAATATGGCTTGGCGGCGGGGTACAATAAGCCCGCATGCGGATTTCCGTTGCGGGCGCTTCCCATCGCCGGGGCGTGCCCGGGAGCATCCGGCATGCGGCCTTTGCGGCGCTCGGTCATGTGCAAGACGGGTAGCTGGGCCTGTGGAGCGCGTACAGCCGCCCCTTGCCTTGGCATGCCTTCTCTCCACGCCATGTACCTGCTGCTGAGTCTGCCTGCCAGATGATTGGAAGCAACAACGAAAATCCCATCACGCCAACATCCCGGCGATCGCCGGGGCCTGTATACCTATATGAGAGGAGAGGGGTATATGGCGCGTAAGTTTAAGTCTATGGACGGCAACGAGGCGGCCGCATATGTTTCGTATGCGTACACCGAGGTAGCGGGAATCTATCCCATTACGCCGTCCAGCCCGATGGCCGACCATGTCGACCAGTGGGCGGCCCAGGGTCGCAAGAACATCTTCGGCACCCCGGTCAAGGTCGTCGAGATGGAGTCCGAGGCAGGTGCAGCCGGTACCGTTCACGGTTCGCTGGGCGCCGGCGCTCTGACCACCACCTACACGGCTTCTCAGGGTCTGCTCCTGATGATCCCGAACATGTACAAGATCGCGGGCGAGCAGCTCCCGGGCGTTTTCCACGTCTCCGCGCGTTGCGTCGCTTCGCACGCCCTGAACATCTTCGGTGATCACTCCGACGTCATGGCCTGCCGCCAGACCGGCTTCGCCATGCTCGCCGAGGGCAACGTCCAGGAGGTCATGGACCTCTCGCCGGTGGCTCACCTTGCCGCCATCGAGGGCAAGACCCCGTTCCTTAACTTCTTCGACGGCTTCCGCACCAGCCACGAGATCCAGAAGGTCGCCATG
>USHS01000056.1 GCA_900554585.1 uncultured Collinsella sp. | reverse complement strand
CGGCAAGACCGAGGAGCGCCAGCTGGTTGGCTTCGGTGCCGCCGTTGGTCAGGACGATCTCGGACGGGCGGACGCGCGCGCCAAAGCTGCGGGCGATCTCGCGACGCGCCACTTCCAGGCGCGCAGCGGCCTTGCGGCCGAGCGAATGCAGCGAGTTGGGGTTGACGCCGGCAAGCTCGCTGTCGTCGTACTCGCGCTGCGCAAGGAGCGCCTCGGCGCGCATGGGCGTCGAGGCGGCATAGTCAAGATTCACGGGTATGCGGTTTTGACCTGCGGTCATAAGGATTTATGCCTCCTGTGCGGCCTCATTGCCCAGCTTCTGCAGCAGCGCAACCTCGGCGGCGGGATCTTCGGACTTAAATATGGCGCAGCCGGCTACGAGCACGTTGGCGCCGGCCTTGACGACCTCGGCGATGTTCTTAGAAGAAATGCCGCCGTCGACCTCGATCATGGGCGACACGCCGTGGCGCTCACACATGGCCTTGAGCTCGTGAAGTTTGGCGATAGTACCGGGGATAAAGCTCTGGCCGCCAAAGCCAGGGTTCACGCTCATGAGCAGCACCATGTCGACAACGTCGATGATGCTTTCGAGCACGCAGACGGGCGTGGCGGGGTTGAGCACCACACCGGCCTTGACACCGCGCTGCTGCAGATGCGTGAGCGTGCGGTGCAGGTGCGTGGAGGCCTCGTAGTGCACGGTGATCATATCGGCACCGGCATCGGCATACCAATCGACCGTCTCGTCGGGGTTCGACACCATGAGGTGCGCGTCGACCGGCACGTCGGTGGAGCGCTTGACGGCCTTGAGGATGTCGACGCCAAAGGTGAGGTTGCCGGTAAAGTGACCGTCCATCACGTCGAAGTGCACAAAGTCGGCGCCGGCGATCTTGTCGAGCTCGCCCTTGAGGTTGGCCATGTCGGCCGAAAGGACGGACGGAGCGATTTTAATGGAACCCATGGTTGCAGCCTTTCTGTGCTAGTCGGTAAGTCCGTAGAACTCTTGGGAGGGTACGCGGTCGGTGAGAATCTCGAGCGCCCTATCCAAAGTAACACCGTTGTAGAGCGTTTGCTCCACGGCAAAGGTGAGCGGAATGTCTACGCCCAGTGAACGGGCGAGCTCGCTGACGCTGCGGGCCGCGACGGCGCCCTCGACCACCATGTGCGTGCGTGCCTGGTACTCGTCGAGCGACACGCCGTGGGCAAATTCGTAGCCAAAGGTGCGGTTACGCGAATGCTCCGAGGTACAGGTGGCGATGAGGTCGCCCATGCCGGCAAGGCCCATGCAAGTCATGGCCTGCCCGCCGCGGGCATGCACCAGTCGGCTGATCTCGGCCAGACCGCGCGTCATGATGAGAGCGAGCGTGTTGTCGCCCGCGCCGGAGCCGGCGGAAATGCCGCACACGATGGCGATGACATTCTTCATTGCGCCGCAAACCTCGACGCCGGTCATGTCCTGCGACAGGTAAATGCGGAAGGCCGTGGATAGGAGTAGATCCTTAAAGGTCTCCCCTATCTGAGGGTCTTCGCTGGCGATGACGGCGGCAGAAAGTCCGCCGCGGCAGATCTCCTCGGCATGGTTGGGGCCGGAGAGCGCCGCCACGCGCGCCTCGTTGCCGATCTCGCTTGAAATGACCTCGCTCATGAGCAGTCCAGATTCGGGCTCAATGCCCTTGGTGAGGCAGAGTACCGGGGTGTCGGTGGCGATACAGGGTGCCGCCTGATGGCATACGCTGCGCAGGTGCGTGGAGGGCACGGCAAAGATGACGGCCTCGGCGCCGTCGAGCGCCTGCGACAGGTCCGTGGTGGCGACGACGTTGCCGGGCAGCTCATAGTCCACCAGATAGCGCGGGTTGCGGTGCTCGCCGTTGATGCCGGCGGCCGTCTGCTCGCTATGGGCCCACATGGCCACGCGCTTGGCTCGCGCGGCGGCAAGGCCGGCGATGGCGGTTCCCCAGGAGCCTGAGCCAATCAGCGCAACATTCATGACTCTCTCCTACTTATCGTCGGGCTCGGTGACGCGCTTGGTAAACGAGAGCTTGGACTCCTTACCCGTCATGAGCTTTTTGATGTTCGCGCGATGCGCCCACACCACGGTGATGCCGATCATCGCCATGCAAAACTTGAGACCCAGGCTGCCGTACGGAAAGACCGCACAAGCGGCGATGGGAAGACCGATGGCCGCGGCAAGCGAGCCCACGGACACAAACTTGGTGATGGCGACGGCCACGATAAACATGCCCAGCAGCGAAAGTCCGATGGGCCAGTACCAGGCGAGGATGACGCCCAGACCGACCGCGATACCCTTGCCGCCGTGGAAGTTGAGGTAGGGCGAGAAGATGTGGCCCCACACCGCTGCCAGGCAAATGACGCCGAGCATCCAGTCGCCGGGGGCTCCGGGCGCCATGATGCTCGGCGGAAAGCCATAGCCCACGTTCGCGATGAGCGGACGGGCGATAAGAACGCAGATGGCGCCCTTAAGGCAGTCGAGCAGCAGCGTGAGCGCGGCCACCTTGGGGCCGGCTACGCGCAAGGCGTTGGTGGTGCCGATGTTGCCGGAGCCCGCTTTGCGAATGTCCGTGTGGTTGAACACACGGCCCAGGATCAGGCCAAACGGAATCGCTCCGATAAAGAACGAGACCACGGCGCAGATGGCGGTCAGCAGAATCGGATTATGCATCCTTTTGCTCCTTCTTCCTAAAGAAGAGTCGAATGGGCGTGCCGGAAAAATCGAAGGTCGAGCGCATGCGGTTCTCCACGTAGCGCTGGTAGGTGTCGTTGACCAGGTCGCTGTGGTTGACGAAGAACGTAAACGTCGGCGGGTTGACGCCCGTCTGGGTCACGTAGTGCATGCGCAGGCGGCGCTTGCCGTCCACCACGGTGTGGCCAAACTCGCGCAGGTCAGTGAGGAACGTGTTGAGGCGCGAGGTGGTGATCTTTTGCGAACGCGTCTTTTCGGCCGCGTCGACCATCGCCCAGATCTTCTCGACGCTGCGGCCGGTCAGGGCCGAAATGCGCAGGTACTGGGCCCAAGGAGCCATGACGCCCAGACGGCGGTCAACGGTCTCCATGCAGGCCTCGCGCTTGCGGTCGTCGTCGAGCAGATCCCACTTGTTGAGCAGCACCACGATGGCGCAGCCGCGCTCGATGGCAAGGCCCATGACCTTCTGGTCCTGCTCGGTGACGCCCACGGAGGCGTCGACGACGAGCAGCGCCACGTCGGCGCGGTCGATGGCGCGCAGGCCGCGGACCATGGAGTAGTACTCGATGTTTTCGTACACGGTGCTCTTCTTGCGAATGCCCGCGGTGTCGACCATGCGGTAGTGCTTGCCGTCGCGCTCGACGACGGTGTCGATGGCATCGCGCGTGGTGCCGGCGATGTTGGACACGATGGAGCGGTCGGCGCCCAGGATGCGGTTGAACAGCGAGGACTTACCGGCGTTGGGGCGGCCGATGATGGCCACGTTCAGCGCATCGGGAAACTCGTCGGCGACCTCGTCCTCCTCCTCGGGCAACAGGGCCACGATGTCGTCGAGCAGGTCGCCCGTGCCATGGCCGTGCAGGGCCGAGAGCGGCGTGGGCTCACCGATGCCGAGCGAATAGAACTCCCAGATGTTGTCATTCTCGCGATCGGGGTTGTCGAGCTTGTTCACCAGCAGAAAGACCGGCTTGTCGCAGCGCTTGAGCATGCGGGCGACCGATTCGTCCTCCTCGGTGACGCCGGTGCGGCCGTCGACCACAAACAGGATGACGGCGGCTTCCTCGGCGGCGGCAAGGGCCTGGTCGCGGATGGACGTGGCAAAGACGTCATCGCTCTTGAGCGGCTCGATACCGCCCGTGTCGACGATGGTGAACTCGCGGCCGTTCCAGTCGGCCGTGTGATACGAGCGGTCGCGCGTGACGCCGCGGGACTCATGGACGATGGCGTCCGAGGTCTGGGCCAGGCGGTTGACGAGCGTGGACTTGCCCACGTTGGGGCGTCCGACGACGGCGACGATAGGTTTCATCTGCTCTCCTTTAATGGGTAGGTTCAGCGGGAATAGTTGAATTGGCGGGCGTTATGCCAAGGATGTGCTCCAGGGTATCGAGCAGCTCATGCGGCATGGTCGACACCACATGAACCTCGGCGCCGCGACCGGTAAGGCTTGCGAGTAATTCGTCACGATGATACTCGTCAAGGGTCATACCATCGGCGTTGAACATGAGCTTAGGCACAAAGAGCATAACCCCCGATAGGCCCTGTGGCAGTTGCTCCAAGATGTCGCAGGCGACGATGAGGCCGGTCACGTCCACGTTGCCGCCAAAGTAGCGGTTTTTGATGGCCGTGACGGTACCGGCAAGGCCCTGCGGCGATTCCACAAAACGCGCTACCGTATCGCGCGCGCTGGCGCCCGAAAGGCACAGCAGGCGCTGGTCACGGGCGGCGATTGCCTCGCGAACGCGGCGCAGGCGCTCGGCATCGGCGGCGAGCACGTTGTCGGTCTCGTCCAGATAGGAGCGAATCATACCGATGCCGTCGTAGTACTGCGGGTAGCCGTCGTAAAAGTCCGCCTCAGGCGGCTCGATGCCGGCATCCAGGTAGAACTCGTCGCTCATCTGGAAGGTATGGCGGCCAAAGCGCTCGAAGGCACGGTCCTGGAAGGGCCGGATCATGGCGATAGTCTCGCGCGCCAGCTCGGGCTTGTCACTGTAGGACCAGCTAAAACGGTTCTGATGCTTGGTAAATCCAAGCGGCACAATGCCCAGGCTCGTGATTTGCTCGTGCTCCTCGCAAAAGCGCAGAGTCTTTTCCAGCTCCTCGCCGTCGTTCATGCCGGGGCACAGCACGATCTGCGCGTGAATCTCGATGCCGGCGGCCATGATGGCCTCGAGCACGTCCATGCCGCGCTGGGCGTTGCGGCCCATCATGCGGCGACGGATGTCGGGGCTCACGGCGTGGACCGACACGTTCATGGGGCTCATGTTGCGGTCGATGACGTTTTGCACGTCCTCGTCGGAAAGGTTGGTCAGCGTGACAAAGTTGCCCTGCAAAAAGCTTAGGCGATAGTCGTCGTCGCGGATGTAGAGCGTAGAACGTCCGCCCTTGGGCAGCATGGTCATAAAGCAGAACACGCAGGCGTTTACGCAGGTGCGCATGCCGTCGAAGATGGGGCCATCGAACTCAAGGCCCCAGTCCTCGCCGGGAAAGCGATCGAGCTCGACGGGGGTGACGGTGTCGTCGCGCGGGTCGAAAACCTCCAACTCGACGGTGTCGTCATCTGCCTCCCATAGCCACACGATCATATCGGTCAGTTGCTCGCCGTTGACCGTGAGCACGCGCATGCCCGGCTCGATACCCACATCCCACGCGGGCGATTCGGGACGCACGTTTTTAACGAGCGCGCCCTCACCCGGCTCGGGGTCGCGGCTGCGCCCGTAATCGGCCACCTCGGCGGCGTATGCGGGTACGGTCTGGTCCATGATTAGCGGCAAAGCTCCTTGATGCGCTCGACGGCGCGCTCGATGTGTTCTTGCGGGGTGGAGGCTCCGGCTGTGATGCCGATGTGGTGAGCGTCGGTAAACCACGCGGCCTGTAGCTCGGAAGCTTCCTCTATGTGATGTGTGCGCTCGCAGACATCGGCGCAAATCTGCGCCAGGCGGCGGGTGTTGCCCGAGTTCTTGCCGCCCACCACGACCATGCAGTCGCAGCGGTTGGCAAGTGCGGCTGCTGCCTGCTGTCGCTCGCTCGTGGCGGCGCAGATGGTGTTGATCACGCGCAGCTCTTGCACGCGCGGGGTGATGGCAGCCACGACCTCGGCCAAGTTCTGCGCGGTCTGGGTGGTCTGTACAACGAGGCCTACCTTGCCCTTGAGCGGCAGCGCGTCCGCATCGGCGGCGCAGCTTACGACCTGCGCGTCATCGCCGGCATGGCCCAGGATGCCCTCGACCTCGGGATGGCCCGGCTCGCCCACGACGAGCACGCGATAACCCTCGCGTACCAGGCGCTCGGCGGCCACGTGGACCTTCTTGACGTAGGGACAGGTGGCATCGACCACGTCGAGGCCGCGCTCGCGAGCGGCATCGATTACCTGCGGCACCACGCCGTGCGCGCGAATGATCACGGTGCCCGATGCGGCGTCGTCCAGGGTCTCGGCCAGACCGACGCCCGCCTCGGCAAGCTCGCGCACCACGATGGGGTTATGGATGAGCGGGCCCAGCGTGTGGACCTGAGCGTTCTCCCCCACTTGCGGGGCGGCCGCCAGGGCCATATCGAGCGCGCGCTGAACGCCGTAGCAGGTGCCGGCGTGGGCAGCGATTTCGATGGTGGGGGCGTCTGCCTTGCCGGTCATGGCCTCGGCAGTGTTCATGACTTCCTCGCCCATGGCTAGAACCTGCCCGGGTGCTCGGCGCACAGGTCATCGCGCATGGCGTAGACACGACTCATGGCCTCGGACTCAAACCAAGCCAGGCGCTCCTTGCGGTTGAGCTCGGCCGGTGCATCGGATAGCGAGATGGCCTTTCCGGCACGGATCCAGCACTTTTTGGGGCGCATGATCTTTTTGCCCTTAGGCGTAATATCGGACCAACCACAAATGGCGAGTGGGTTGACGGGCGCCTTGCCCATCTGAGCGATGAGCGCAAAGCCGCCGTGGACTTCGGGTTTGATCTCGCGCGAGCGGATGCGCGTGCCCTCGGGGAAGATCAGGACGTCTTCACCGCGCTGCAGTGCATGTTGAGCGGCGCGCAGACACTTCATGTCGGCAGTGCCGCGCTCGACGGGAATGCCGCCCACGCGGCTAAAGGCCCAGCGCACAATCTTGGTCTTGGCAAACTCGGATTTAAAGATGGGGCGGATGCGGCGGCCGCCGAAGAACAGCGCCGTCTCTACAGCCAGGAGCTCAGCCATCGAGGTGTGGTTGCAGATGACCACGCTGCCGCGGCCTTCCTGGCGCTCAAATAGCAGGTCCGCGTCCTCGACCTTCCAGCGCCACATGAGCTTGGAGAATGCCCAAAGGATTGCCATGACCACGAAGACGGTGCCGCGGATGAGCGCCGGGAACTCGTCGTAGGGGGCGTTGTAGTAATCCTCGGGCGTCTGCTTAAACAGGCGCATGGGCTACCTCCTTTGGTTGATGAGGTCCTCGATGATCGAGACGACCTCATCGATGGTGTGGGCGGTGGAGTCGACGTGCACGGCGTCCTCGGCGGGAACGAGCGGCGCGACCTCGCGGCTGCTGTCGAGCTTATCGCGCTGCTTGAGGGCGTCGAGGGTCTCGTCGACCTCTGCCTCGAGCTGCTCTTCGGTGAGCGGCTGGGCGTCGTTTTGGTGGCGCTGCAGCACGCGGCGACGGGCGCGCTCGCGCGGGTCGGCGGTCAGAAAGACCTTGACCTGCGCGTTGGGGAACACGACGGTGCCGATGTCGCGACCTTCGGCGACAATGTCGCGGTCCTCGGCGGCGCGGCGCTGGTGGATGAGCATGGCCGCGCGCACGCCCGGGTAGGCCGAGACCTTGGACACGTTGGCGTCGACCTGCGGGGTGCGGATGGCGGCCGAGGCGTCCTTGCCGTCGATGGTCAGGCGCGTGTCCTCGCCGGTGCCGTTGGTAAAACGAATCTCGATCTGCTCGGCGAGGGCGTCAATGGCTGCCTCGTCGTCCAGGTCGATGCAACGGTCGAGCGCGGCGAAGGTGACGGCGCGATACATGGCGCCCGTGTCGAGCTTGTTAAAGCCCAGC
>USHS01000055.1 GCA_900554585.1 uncultured Collinsella sp. | reverse complement strand
CGGCACGGGCACCCCGCATTTCACGACCGACACCGCCGCGGCTCTTCGTGCCTGCGAGATCGGTGCCGAGATTCTGATTAAGGCCACCAAAGTTGACGGCATCTACGACAAGGATCCTGTCAAGTGTTCCGATGCCGTCCGTTTTGACAAGATTACCTATCACGAGGTTCTCGTCCGCGGTCTGCAGGTTATGGATTCCACGGCCACGGCGCTGTGCCAGGATAACCGTATGCCGATTTTGGTCCTCAACATCGATGGCGAGGACACCGTCAAACGCGCGCTTTCGGGTGAGCCCGTCGGCACGCTCGTCTATCAGGAGGATTAAGCATGGCAGAGAACATCACCGCCCACATGGACAAGTCGCTCGAGTCCCTCAAGCACAACTTCTCCAAGGTTCGCACGGGCCGCGCCAACGCTAACATTCTGTCCGACATTTCGGTCGATTACTACGGTGTTCCCACGCCGGTTACCCAGGTTGCCGCCGTTAAGACCCCCGAGGCTCACATGCTGCTTATCGAGCCCTGGGACAAGGCGCTCGTCAACGCAATCGTGAAGGCTATCAGCGCTTCCGATCTGGGCATTACTCCCAACTCTGACGGTACCGTCGTGCGCCTGCCGTTCCCGGCTCCTACCGAGGAGCGTCGTCGCGAGCTCGTCAAGGAGTGCCGCGAGTATGCCGAGCAGGCCAAGGTCTCCATTCGCAACATCCGTCGCGACTTTAACAACAAGCTCGAGCGCGACGAAGAGCTCACCGAGGACGATGTCCGTCGCGAGCAGGCCAAGGTCCAGAAGTATACCGATGAGTATGTTGCCAAGGTTGAGGAGCTTCTGAAGGAAAAAGAAGCCGAGGTCATGGAGATCTAAGGTGCAATACGACGAGAACAAACTGGTCGAGTACTTTGCCGACGCCCCTGCGGGCGTCGGTTTTTCCGACCTTGACCTCAATAAGATTCCGCATCATATTTCGTGCATCATGGACGGTAACGGTCGCTGGGCCACGGCGCGCGGTCTTGCCCGCACCGAGGGACACAAGGCCGGTATCGTCTCCCTGCGCGAGATCATTACCGCATGCGTGCGTTTGGGCGTCGACGTCCTTTCGGCCTATGCGTTTTCCACCGAAAACTGGAATCGTCCGCAGCATGAGGTCAACGTTTTAATGCACCTGTTTGCTAAGACGTTTATCGATGAGCTGCCGCTGCTTAAGCGCGAAAACGTGCGCGTTGTCTTTTTGGGCGATATTTCCGCACTGCCCAAGAAGACCCGCGATGTCTTTGAGCGAGGTCTTGCCGAGTGTGCCGACCATACCGGCATGACGCTGGCACTTGCCGTCAACTACGGAGCCCGTGCCGAGATCACCCGTGCTGTCCGTCAGATCGCGCTCGATGCCGCTGCCGGAAAGATCGATCCGGCCGCTATCGACGATGATATGATTGCTTCGCACCTGTACACCGCTGGGCTACCCGATCCGGAGCTTGTGATTCGAACCTCCGGCGAGCTTCGCCTTTCGAACTATCTGCTGTGGCAGGTTGCCTATTCCGAGTTTTATGTCACCGATACCTATTGGCCCGACTTTGATCGTTGGGGTCTTGTCAACGCCATTTTGGCCTATCAGGGCCGCGACCGTAGGTTTGGTGGACTGAGCAAGACCGAGGAGGCTTAATCGTGTCCGATCGTCCCAAGGCGTCTGCTCCCAAGGCGCCTGCCGCCAAGAGCGGCGCGGCTGCGACTTCGTGGCTTGCCGGCTTTATTACCCGTGCCGCCGCAGGTATCGTCTACGCCGTCGTATTTATTCTCTGCCTGGTTTTGGGTATCGTTCCCACCGCCATCTTCGTCTCCGTCATGAGCGGCCTGTGCTGCTTTGAGTTTTTCCGCATGACGAAGCTCGATGGCAAAGTGGCCAACGAGCGCCTGGGTATCGCTGCCGCCGTGCTCTTTCCGCTCTCGGCGCTGGGCGACTCGCTGCTGTTGAATGCCCTGCTTTTTGCTCTGATGCTTGCGGTGGGTATTTGGTATGTCTGGTCGGCGCGTACCCGCATATCCGATGTAGCTGTGACGCTCATGGGTCCCATCTACACCGGTTTTATGCTGTCGGCCATCGTGCTGCTGCGCGATGCCGTGCCCGGTTTTGCCGGCGCCCTGCTTTCGGTGGGTGTTTGCGCGTCTCTCTGGGTCTCCGATTCGTTTGCCTACATCGTGGGCAGTCGTATCGGCAAGCACAAGATGGTCCCCAAGATCTCTCCCAAAAAGAGCTGGGAGGGCTTTGTCGGCGGCATCTTGGGCTCGGTTCTTATCTGGCTTATTTTGTGGGCGACGCATTTCTATAAGCTGAGCTTGCCCTATGCGCTGCTTTGCGGCGTGGTTGTGTCCATCCTGGGCGTTATCGGTGACCTCATCGAGTCACGCATCAAGCGTGGCGTGGGCGTCAAGGATTCTGGCAACCTTATTCCGGGCCATGGCGGCATGCTCGATCGTAGCGACTCGCTTATCTTTGGCTGCATTACCGCGCAGCTGCTTTTGATGATCGGAGGCGTGCTGTAATGGCCTTTCAGACGACGTATGGCCCCGATGGACGCCTTCGCGTTGCCATCCTGGGTTGTACGGGCTCTATCGGTACGCAGGCACTCGATGTATGCCGTCAGCACGCCGATCGACTGCAGGTGACGGCACTGTCCGTTAACTCCAGCACCTCGGAGCTCGTTGCGTTTGCCCGTGAGTTTTCGGTTCCGGCCGTTGCCGTGGCCGACACCACCCACGGTACGGACGCTGTGCTGCAGGAGCTGCCCGAGGGCACCGAGCTCGGTGTTGGTGCGCAGGCGGTTTGTGAGCTCGCGCGTCGCGATGACGTCGACTGTGTGCTTGTTGCCATTGTGGGCGCTGCCGGGCTCGAAGCGAGCCATGCAGCCCTGACCTCGAACAAGCGTCTTGCACTTGCTAACAAGGAGTCCCTCGTTGTCGGCGGTGACCTGCTGATGCCGTTGGCGCAGCCCGGTCAGCTTATTCCGGTCGACTCCGAGCACTCCGCCATCTACCAGTGCTATCTGGGGGAGAATCCGCGCGAGGCTCACTGCATTTGGCTCACTTGCTCGGGTGGTCCGTTCTTTGGCCGTACGCGCGACGAGCTCAATTGCGTGACACGCTCCGATGCGCTGGCACACCCCACGTGGGCCATGGGTGCTAAGATCACCATCGACTCTGCGACCCTCATGAATAAGGGCTTGGAGCGTATCGAGGCGATGCACCTGTTCGGGTGCGATCTCGACTTTATCAACGTGGTCGTTCAGCGCCAGTCAAAGATCCACTCGATGGTCGAGTATGCGGACGGCTCTGTGATGGCACATCTTGGTGCGTCCGACATGCGCATTCCCATCCAGTTCGCGTTCTCGTATCCCGAGCGGTGGGATACCCCAGCGCCTCGAATCGATTTCCGCGAGCTCGGGCAGCTCACGTTTGATGCTGCCGATATGGACACATTCCGCTGCCTGGCGCTGGCCGAGCGTGCCGGCAGAACGGGCGGCACCATGCCGTGCGTGCTGAATGCCGCCAACGAAGTTGCCGTCGATGCCTTCCTGCACGATGCCTGTACCTTTACCGATATCGACCGTATCGTCGAGTCGTGCATGGATGCACACGATACGCAGGCGGTCGCATCCTTTGAGCAGCTTCGCGATATCGATACGTGGGCTCGTGCCAAGGCCGCCGAGGTGCTCGCTGCAACCCGCTCTTAATCGTAAGGATTGCTTTTCGTTTTATGGATACTGTTCTGAGCGTTCTCTCCTCAGTCTTTTGGGGCCTTTTGATGCTATCCGTCCTCGTGTTTCTGCATGAGGGCGGCCACTTTTTGGCGGCCCGTGCGTGCGGCGTGCGCGTCACCGAGTTTTTCTTGGGCCTACCTTGCCGCTTTGACATTCATCGTACGTCGCGTCGCATCGGTACCAAGTTTGGCGTGACACCGCTGCTGCTGGGTGGCTATGCCGCTATCTGCGGTATGGACCCGACCGATGTCTCGTGCGCCGACCGTGTGCTTGCGGCGATCTATCGTCATGGTCGCGTTTCGGTTGCAGACCTTTCCGTCGAGCTGGAGCTGCCCGAGGAGGATGTTCTCGAGGCTTGTGCCTTGCTTTTGGGCTGGGGTTCCATTGCGCCTTGGTACGAGGAAGGGGAGAAGCCTTCACCCAGCTATTATCCGGTTAGGTACCAGACGCTGCCGCGCGATGCTGCAGGATATACCACCTTTGACGGCCGCAAGTTCGATCGAGAGCATGCGACTGCAGAGGGCGATGTGTGGGAGCTGCCGGTCACTGCTTCGGAGTTCCTCGAGCAGGAGCGTTCGCATACCTATCTGGGCCAGGGTTTTCTCAAGCGTGCCTTTATGCTGCTCGCGGGCATTCTCGTCAATATCCTGACGGGCTTTTTGCTGCTTATGAGCATCTACTCTATCGCCGGCGTATCGGTGCCGGTCGATAGCAATGTGATCGGTCAGGTCGAAGAAGGCTCGATAGCCGCCAAGGCGGGCATCGAGGCCGGCGACACGATTCTTAGTGTCGATGGCGTGTCCTGCTCCAGCTGGATGGATGTGTATGATGCCATCGGCAAGGCTGCCGGTCAGGACGATATCGCCATTGAGTACCAGCGCGACGGTAAGAAACTTTCGACCTCGGTCGCGCTCAAGGAGGACGAGCGTTTGGGTGTTTATGCTTCTACGCAGGTGGTCCATTTGGACCCTATCACCTCGGCGCGCCTGTCGTTCTCCTATGTTCAGCAGACTGCTGAGGGCGTTATGCGTCTGCTGCAGCCGCAGCATACGATGGAGATACTCGATCAGTCCAGCTCGATTGTTGGCATCAGCGTCATGTCTTCTCAGGCGGCGGCAGCCGGCCCCGCGACGTTCTTGACATTTGCCGCGCTCATCTCGTTCTCGCTGGGCTTTATGAACCTGCTGCCCATTCCGCCGCTCGACGGGGGAAAGCTGGTTATCGAGATCATCCAAAAGGTCGCCGGTCGCGAGCTGCCGCTGAAGGTGCAGACGATCGTCAGCTATATCGGCATCGTGCTCTTTGCGCTGCTGTTTGTCTATATGCTTCGTTCCGACGTCCTTCGATTTATTTTGTAGGGGAGTGTTTGGATTGTCTTTATCCCATCCTTTGCCGCGCGAGCTGACGCGCCCCGTGCATGTGGGCGGCGTTCAGATCGGTGGCGGCGCACCGGTGGTGGTCCAATCCATGACCTGCACCGATACCGCCGACGCGCAGGCAACGCTTGCACAAGTTCGTGCACTTGCCCAGGCGGGTTGTGATGTTGTGCGCGTGAGCGTGCCCACTGAGGCTGCGCTCGAGGGCTTTCGCACGATTTGTGCGGAGTCTCCGGTGCCGATCGTTGCCGATATCCACTTTAACCATAAACTCGCCATTGGTGCCGTGGAGGCCGGTGCCGCTAAGCTCCGCATCAATCCCGGCAACATTGGCGATTGGGCTAAGGTCGATGCCGTGATCGATGCCGCGGGCGCCGCTGGGTGCGCGATTCGCATTGGCGTGAACGCCGGCTCGCTTGAGCAGGATATCGCCGAGCGCGATGACCTTACGCAGCCCGAAAAGCTTGTGATGTCGAGCGAGCGTTTCGTCAAGCATTTTGAAGACCGCGGCTTTACGAACATTGTGCTTTCGGCCAAGGCCCATAGCGTGCAAACGACGCTCGATACCTATCGAGCCCTGTCGCGTGAGATTCCCCACGTTCCGCTTCACCTGGGCGTAACCGAGGCGGGTACCAAGCTGCAGGGCACTATCAAGAGCTCTGTGGGCCTGGGAATTTTGCTTTCCGAGGGCATTGGCGACACCATGCGCGTCTCGCTCACGGCCGATCCGGTTGAGGAGCCGCCGGTCGCCTGGGGTATTCTGCAGTCGCTCGGCCTTCGCCGCCGTGGTCCCGAGATCGTCTCGTGCCCCACGTGCGCTCGCTGCCAGGTTAACCTCATTCCTATCGCCGAGGAGGTCACCGAGCGGCTTAAGAACTACTCCGCGCCGCTTTCGATTGCCGTGATGGGCTGTGCAGTCAATGGCCCCGGCGAGGCCTCTGACGCTGACTTGGGTGTTGCCTGCGGACGAGGTCAGGGCCTGCTCTTTTCGCACGGCCAGATCATTGGTAAAGTAGCTGAGGACCAAATTGTCGACGCGCTAATGGCCGAGGTCGACAAGCTTATTGAGGAGAAATAAATGACTCGAGCAATGTATATGTCTAAGCTTTATGCTCCGACGCTCAAAGAGGATCCGGCCGACGCCGAGCTTGCGAGCCATCGCCTGCTGCTTCGTGCCGGCATGATTCGCAAGGAGGCCGCCGGTCTCTATTCCTATCTGCCGCTTGCTTGGCGCTCGATTCGCAAGATCGAGAACATCGTGCGCGACGAGATGGACGCTGCCGGCGCCCAGGAGCTCATGATGCCCATCATGGTCGATGCCGAGCTGTGGCGCGAGTCCGGCCGTATCGATGCCTATGGCAAGGAGCTCGTGCGCTTTGATGACCGCCACGGACGCGAGTTCGTGCTTGGTCCCACGCACGAGGAGACCGTGACTGCTCTGGTGCGCAACGAGCTGCGTTCCTACAAGCAGCTGCCGGTGAATCTCTATCACATCCAGGATAAATTCCGCGACGAGTTCCGTCCCCGCTTTGGCCTGATGCGCGGCCGCGAGTTCATCATGAAGGATGCCTACAGCTTCTCTGCCACGCAGGAGAGTCTGCAGGAGGAGTACGACAAGATGAAGCAGGCCTACGCCAACATCTGCGAGCGCTGCTACATCAAGGCCCTGCCCGTTGTTGCCGACTCCGGTGAGATCGGCGGCGATACCTCCGTCGAGTACATGGCGCTGGCCGATGCCGGCGAGGCTTCGCTGGTCTACTGCGACGATTGCGGCTTTGCTGCCGATGACGAGGCGGCAAGCACCAAGGTCGTTGTGACCGAGGGCCCCGGCGACGGTACGCTCACCAAGGTCGAGACTCCGGGCATGGGCACCATCGAGGCCGTTGCCAAGTTCTTTGGGTTCCCCGAGAACGGTACGCGCAAGTCCCTGGCTCTCATCGACGCCGAGGGCAAGCCTGTTGTGGCCATCGTTCCGGGTGATCATGAGCTCAACGACTGCAAGGCCGAGCACGTCTTTGGCAAGGGCTATCGCATGATGACCGACGAGGAGCTCCTGACCTACGGTCTGCACAAGGGCTTTATCGGACCGGTTAACCTGCCCGAGGGCATCCGTCTAGTGTGCGATGAGAGTCTGCGCGAGTCCAAGCAATGGGCCTGCGGTGCCAACGAGGTCGATTATCACTTTACCGGTGCCTGCCCCGAGCGCGACTTTACCGTCGACGAGTGGGCCGATCTGGTCACCGTCGTTGCCGGTGATCCCTGTCCGCACTGCGGCAAGCCGCTCTCTGCTGCTCGCGGCATCGAGGTCTCCCAGGTGTTCCAGCTGGGCACCAAGTACTCCGATGCCATGGGTGCCACCTTTATGGACGAGGATGGCAAGGAGAAGCCGCTCATCATGGGTTGCTACGGCGTGGGCGTGTCTCGCTCGCTCGCTGCCGTCGTGGAGCAGCATAACGACGAGCACGGTATCGTCTGGCCGGTCTCCGTTGCCCCGTACGAGGTCGCGGTGATTCCGCTCGATCCCAAGAAGGAGGAGTGCGCTACCGTCTGCGACCAAATCGTCGAGGGTCTGTGCGCCGAGGGTATCGAGGTTGTCGTGGA
>USHS01000054.1 GCA_900554585.1 uncultured Collinsella sp. | reverse complement strand
CCTCCCGAGGTCTATGCCTCCGGCGTGCTTGGCTGCGCGTTTGCCGTCATTACGGGTACGGGCACGGCAACTGCCGTCGCGCTCGCCCTTCCCGTCTCCGTCTTCCTTCAGGTGTGGCGCAACTTCTGCTACGCCGTTCCGGGTGCCTTTGCCTGCAAGAAGATTGAGACCGCTCTGGCAAATCGCGATCTTGCCAAGGCGAACCTGTACCATCTGACCGTCGTGCCGCTGTCGATTGGCATTCCGTCTGCACTGCTGGTGTTTTGCTCGCTGTTCTTTGGTGCCGACCTCATCAACAATGCGCTCAACGCGATTCCGCAGTTTGTGATGGACGGCCTCAACGTTGCATCCGGTGTCATGGTCTGCATCGGCTTCGCACTTCTTATTAGGACCATGGGCGATAACAAGCTGCTTCCTTGGCTGTTCCTGGGATTCATTATGGTCATCTACCTCAAGATGGACGTTATCGGCGTCGCTGCAGCTGCCATTTGCGTCGCGCTGCTCCTGGCCTTCCGCGAGGGCTCGTCCGGTCCGCAGACGGTTGCTGCAGATGAAGAGGAGGACTTCTAATGGCTACCCAGAACACCGACCTCAAAGAGGCCAAGAAGGACGCGATTATGAGCCCCGATATGTATCGGAGCATGTTCCTTCGCCAGTTTACGAGCCAGTGCTCGCAGTCGTACGACAAGATGATGGCAATGGGCTTCATGTACACCATCCAGAAGCCCCTGCGAAAGATCTATCCCAACGACGACGATTATTATGCGGCGCTCGATCGCCATACCGAGTTCTTTAACATCACGCCTCATGTGCTTCCGTTTGTAGCCGGCCTAACGGTTTCGATGGAAGAGCAGGCGGCTGCCGATAAGAACTTCGACACGTCCTCGATTAACGCCATGAAGGTCGGCCTCATGGGACCGCTTTCCGGCATTGGCGATTCGTTCTACTGGGGTACGTTCCGCGTGGTCGCCGCCGGCATTGGTATTGGTATCGCTTCGACGGGCAACCCGCTCGGCCCCATCGTGTACGCGCTCATCTACTCTGTGATTAACTTTGCAACGCGTATCGTCGCAGCCCATCTGGGTTACGACCTGGGAACCAAGTTCCTGCAGCAGTCCGAAGAGAACAACCTTATGTCTCGCATGACGCATGCTGCCGGTGTCCTCGGAATGACCGTTATCGGCGCCATGATTGCGGCACAGGTCTCGCTGTCCACTGCTTTGACCTTTGATGTGGGTGGTTCGGAGATTGTCCTGCAGGATCTGTTCGATTCGATCTTCCCCGGTCTGCTGCCCTTGCTGGCAACCTTTGCCTGCGTCGCCCTGTACAAAAAGGGCGTCAAGACCATTTGGATCATCTTGGGCATCTTCGCGATCTGCATCATCGGAACAGGTTTGGGAGTGTTCGCGGCGGCGTAATGTTAACTCCTATGCTCGCGCGTTGGATAACTAACTAACCGTTTGAAAACGGGGTTCGGCGTAAGGCCGGCCCCGTTTTTTGTTTGAGGGATTTTCCGACCGTCCAAAAATCCACGCTCGCCCATCACCCACGTATCTCTCATCTCTCATTCGTCACTAATACGAGAGATAACTGAAAGATGAGAGATAAATATGAGAGATAACTGATCAGCAAAGAGACAAGCAATCATGGTATTGTCTCAATTCTGATTGTTCTACCAGCAAAAACATGTTTAAATGAAACAAATGGCAGATATCTTATCTTTCATCTCTCACTTATCTCTAATATGAGAGATAGCAGAAAGATGAGAGATAATTACGAGAGATAACTGAGAGACGAAGGAAATCTATTCGCGGCATTCTCCGCCGGGCCGAGCGAAAGGACATGCAGATGAACGAAAACGAGCTGACCGGTCTGCTCGAGTCTTTAAGGCGCATGGGCTCGGACGATCTTAACGTCGAGGTCAAGGAGAGCGCCACGACGCTTTCCCGCGACGTATGGGAAACGGTTAGCGCATTCGCGAATACCGCTGGCGGAATTATCGTGCTCGGCGTGAGCGAGCGCGCGGGCTTTGTCCCGGTTGAGAACTTTGAGACCGAGAAGGTGCTCAACCAATTCGTAGCGGGCATGGGTGATGCCGGCGGGCGCGGAAAACTGGCCAATCCGCCCAAATACACCATTGAACGCGTGGAGCTCCAGGGCACCGTGGTTCTGGTCATCACGATTGAGGAGCTCGACCCGTCGAGCAAGCCTTGTTATGTCATAGAGCGGGGCGCTCAAGGCGGCAGCTACAAACGCATCGATGATAAAGATGTTCCGCTCTCGTCGACCGAGGTCCTGTCCTTGTCATCGTATGAACGGGCGAGCCCCAGTGATCGCGATGCAGTGCCCGGCGCGGTCGCAGACGATCTTGACGAGGCCCTGGTCGACCGCACGATAGAGCGTGCTTTCTCACTGACACCTCGTGCGATGCGCGGCGCGCCGGACAAGAAAACGAAGCTGGAGCGCCTGAATTTCCTCGACTCGCAGGGCAATGTTACTAAGGCCGGGCTCCTGGCCGCGGGTGCCTATCCCCAGCAGTTCTATCCCAAGCTCTTTATCGATGTGGCGGTCTATGCCGGAACGCAGAAGGGCGCGGCGGGGTCGTTGAGGTTCATGGACCGTACGATCTGCGAGGGGACGTTGGGTGAAATGATCTCGGATGCCGTCGCGGCGGTCGCCAAAAATTTACGACGAAACTCGATGATCAAAGGCGTCTCGCGTGTCGACTCGCTGGAGATTCCCGAGGAGGTCCTGCGCGAGGCAATCGCCAACGCCGTAATCCACCGAGAATACGGAGACCGGTTCTGTGGGCAGTCGATCGCTGTTGACGTCTTTGATGACCGTATCGAAGTGACGAACCCCGGCGGCCTATACGGAGGAAAGACTCGCGAGAACCTGTTTGACGGCAGCTCCCGATGTCGCAATGCGACGCTTGTGAAACTGATGTCGATTGTTCCGCTGCCGGATGGTGCAGGTTCGCCGGCTGAGGGCAATGGCTCAGGCATCCCGATGATGTTTGACGCCATGCGCGCGCATGGTTTGTCGGAGCCTCTGTTTTGCCCTGGTTTTGACCGGTTTAAGGTTGTCCTCTATCGCTCAAAGGTTGAGCAGGTCGATCATGGCGGGGACCTGATCATGGCGGCCCTCAAGCGCTATGACGAGTTGGGAACGCGCGAGCTGGCAGAATGCACGGGACTCACCGTCTCCCAGGTTAGGGTACGCGTCAATGCGCTCATCGCACAGGGCGAGCTTGAACCTACGGCGTCGGCGACGAGCCGCAACCGCAAGTACCGGCTAACGGAGCGCGCGGGGCAGCTGCACTAGCGGCCGCCGCGCCTCACATCCCGCCATTTCACGCACCGCACATCGAAACCTGTGGCAAAGCAGTTACAATAGCCCAATGTGCATCGCGCACGACGATGATATCGGCGCCCGCGACTAGGGGAGAATACATGGCAGAGCAACAGATAACGCCGGGGACTAAGCTTCAGGTGGCATTCGACGTGCCCATGGGCCAAAAAACCGACTTCAACATGCTCGCCACGTACAAAGAGAACCTGGACGAAGCGTACTTTCTTATGAGCGCGCCCATGCTCGCCGGCAAGCCGCTCATCATGGACGAAAACCAAAAGCTCCTGCTGCAATACAAAGTGGGCGAGGAAACGTTCGTGCTCGCCGGCTACCCCGAGTCGGTCGAGAAAAAGGGCATCCGCACCTACTGGAAAATGCGCAAAGTCGCCGAGCAGCGCAGCTTCGTCAAGCGCCGCGACGAGCGTTTTAAGGTCGCCATGCGCCTGACCTACCAGCGCGACAACGCGCCGACCCACGAGCCCGAGGACGCCATGACCATCGACGTCTCGGCCGGCGGTCTGGCTATCTACCTTAACGATTACCCCGACGTGGGCGAGGCCCTGGCCGTGCAAATGCCCACGATCCGTCTGCAGGGCGAGCGGCACGAGTTGCCCGAGCAGCTGGGCATCGTGTGCTGGGTGCGCCGCGCGCCCAAGGGCAGCCTGTACCGCAACGTCTGCGGCCTGCAGTTCCGTTACGCCGATGACATGGAGCGCGAGCTCGTCAAAGAATACGTCGGCTACATTCGCACCAAATATAAGATCTGATCGTCATGGCTCTGTTCAAGCGTAACGACAACAAAGATCAAGCTGCCGAGGATTTGGCTGAGGATTTGCCCGAGGATTTGGACGAGGACACGTCGCAGAACGCGCCCGGCACCAATGCCGAGGATGCGCCCGGCGAGGACTCCGCGCCCGAGCAGGCTCCCGCCTCCCGCAAGCGCTTCGGCAAGTCCAAGCGTAAGCCCAAGCCCAAGCGCAACCTGCGCGGCGTGGTGCGCATCGAGGAGTTGGAGCAGGCGCTGGCCGACCAGGACCTCGACGACATCGATCCCGACGCGGTCGTGTCCATGTATATGCCCAAGCGCCGCATGGAGCGCATCGGCGCGGCGCTGCTGCGCATGGACAAGCTACAAAAGGCCCTCGTGGTGCTGGCGCTTGCCTTTGGCGTGCTGTTCGCCCTGTCGTTTATGCAGGAAAACATGGGTAACTTCACCATCAACCTCAACCGCTTGGAGCTGTTCCGCCGCGGCGTTGCCATTGCCGACAACGGCGACTTTAACAACGCCACCGCGCGCCTGGCCGCCGATGCCTTGGACAACGGCACCAATATCGCTGCCGAGGACCTGCCCGACAACTTGGACGACATCGACGGCAGCCACAACGGCAAGAACTACGTGGCGTACACCTTCTATATCCGCAACGCCGGCAAGACCGATCTGGGCTACAGCGCCAAGCTCAAGGTGGTCAGCGCTAGCAAGGGCGTGGAGAAGGCTGCGCGCGTGAGGGTGTATCGCAATGGCGAGCCCACCACCTATGCGGCGGCTGCGGCCAACGGCAGCCCCGAGCCCAACACCGAGCCGTTTGCGTCCAAGGACGTGGTGACGACCATTAGCCACAAAAACTTCCGCGTGGGCGACGTGGACAAATACACCGTGGTCATTTGGCTGGACGGCGACGACCCAGAGTGCGTGGACAAGATCATCGGTGGCGCGGTGGAGCTCGGCTTTGATTTTGATTCGTCCGAGACCGACGATTCGAGCTTGTTCGTTAAGTTCGTGCAGGATATTACCGACACCCTGACCGGCAACGACCCCATTAGCGCGAGCGGCAACGAGGCGCCCGATTACTACAAGGAACACAACGTGACCTGGAGTAACCGCCGCAACCAAAAGAACTCGCCCGCAGGGGACGGGGACAAGTAGAACGAAGAAGCGCCGGGCCGGGAGCGATTTCCCAGCTTTTGTTATGCGGAGGCGTTGTCTGCGGAGGTAGCGCCGTCGCCAGCGGCGCCGTCCAGCAAGAACAGTCGCAGCGCGAGCTTGATCGCGTAGCCCGGCTTGATCTGCGCCGCGTCTCCCATGCGTTCGTCCAGGTCGCTGCAGTAGGCATAAAGGTCGCGGATCAGATCCGCGCCCGAGAGCGTAAACATGTAGCCCGCGTCCGAAAGCGCGTTGGGCGCCGTGGGCAGCCCCGCAGCCGCACAAAAGCTCGCAAGGTCGGGGTCCATGACGGCCTCGTAGTCGTATCCGAGCGAAAGCCCGTAGCGTATCAGTTTGGTTTTCAGTTCGTATTGCGAGGTGTATTTCACCGTCCGGGCCTTGCGTTCGAGCTGCTGCGCGAGCCGCTCGCCCATTGCCGGACGGTCGGCCTGCGACAACGCCGCGTCGATCCGTTCCTTCGAAACCCCCTTGCGTTGGAGCGCCGTGCGGATTTTGTACTCGCCCCAGCCGCTGAGCCGCAGTTTTTCGCGCACGAAGGCATCGGCGTAGCGGCTGTCGTCGATAAAGCGGTCGCGCACCAGCCGGCCGAGCACCTGCTCGGCATCCTTTTCCGCCACTCCCCAGCCGCGCATCAGCCGCCGGGCGTCGCCCTCCGACTTTTCGGCGCGGGCGCAGAGGCGCATCAGCGCCGCGAGCGCCTCGTCGGGCGTTTTGTCGCGTTTTTTCCTTATTTCAGCCGGGTGCATACCATGCGCGGTTTTCCGAAGAGGTCCTCGCGGACCTCGGTGTCGGTGTATCCTTCGGCGCCGAGCATGCGGACGATCTCCGCCGCGGCGCGTTCGTAAATCTCGAACCAAAGACGTCCGCCGGGCGTCAGCATCTGCCGTCCCGCCCGGGCGATGGCGCGGTAGAAACGGATGGCGTCGTCGTCGGGGACGAACAGCGCCAGGCCGGGTTCGTGGTCGCGGACGTTGGGGTGCATCGCCGCGCGGTCGCTCTCGGGAACGTAGGGCGGATTCGATACGATCGCGTCGAACCGCTCCGGAAAAGCCTCCTCCAGCCCGTTCAGGGCATCGGCTTTGCGGAGCGTGACCGCCGCGCCGAGTTGTTGGAAATTCTCCGCCGCCACGGTCAGCGCGTCGTCCGAGATGTCGGCGGCGAAGACCTCCGTCCCGGGCATCCCCAGAGCCAGCGAAGCCGCGATGCAGCCGCTGCCCGTCCCTACGTCCAGCAGCCTCCGGGCTTCGCGCTCCCCGTGCAGGATCGCGTCGACCAGCTCTTCGGTTTCGGGCCGCGGGATCAGAACCCCTTCGCGCACGGCGAAGCGGCGGCCGTAAAATTCCGTGTGTCCGACGACGTATTGCAACGGCTCGCCCGCAGCCAGACGGGCTGCGGCCTCTTCCAGCCCTTCGACGGCGAGTTCCGCTTCCGGGTCGGTCAGCAGGGCCGACGGCGAAAGCCCCGAAAGCTCCGCCACGGCGGCCAGCGCGATGCTGCGGGCTTCGCGTGCGTCGTAAAGTCCCGTGAGCCGTGCGGCCAGCGCGTCGATGCTCCCGCGGCGCGTCATTGGCGGATGAAGTTGGCCAGGGCGATGGCCACGGCGGCTTCGACGACCACCGCGCCGCGCAGGGCGACGCAGACGTCGTGGCGGCCGTGGATTTCCAGCGGTTCGACCCTGTTGGTCGCCAGGTTGTAGGTGATCTGTTCGCGGCCGATGCTCGGCGTGGGTTTCAGCGCCGCGCGCACCACGATCTCGTTGCCGTTGGTGATGCCTCCGTTGATGCCCCCGGCGTTGTTGGTCGCCGTCGTGCCGTCGCAGTCGGTGAAGCAGTCGTTGTTCTCCGAGCCGCGCAGACGCGCTCCGGCGAATCCGTTGCCGAATTCGACCCCCTTGACCGCCGGGACGGCGAACAGCAGGTGGGCGATCATGCTTTCGGCCGAGTCGAAGAAGGGCTGTCCCAGGCCGAGGGGCACGCCCTGCACGCGGCATTCGACGATGCCGCCCACCGAGTCGCGGTCGGCCGCCGCGGCATGCAGCACCTCGTTGAAACGTTCGGGGTCGGTGCAGCCGCCGATCTCGGTCAGCCGGGTCGCGAAGCGGATGCTTGCGGGCAGCATCTTTTTGGCCACGACGCCCGCGGCGACCAGCGCCACCGTGAGGCGCGCCGAGAAGTGTCCGCCGCCGCGCGGATCGTTGAATCCGGCGAATTTGTGGTAGGCCACCAGGTCGGCGTGCGAGGGGCGGTAGTGGCGCATGACGGTCGAGTAGTCCTGCGAGTGGGTGTTGGTGTTGGCGAATTCGATGGTCAGCGGCGCGCCCGTCGTGTAGCCGTCGTAGACTCCCGACACGATCTGCGGTACGTCGGGTTCGCGCCTCGGCGTCGTGCCGGGCGCTCCGCTGCGGCGTCGCGCGAGGTCTTCGGCGAAGTCCTCCTCCGAGAGCGGGATGCCCGCCGGGACGCCGTCCAGCGAAATGCCTATCTGGTGTCCGTGCGACTCGCCCCAGATGGCGAGCCG
>USHS01000053.1 GCA_900554585.1 uncultured Collinsella sp. | reverse complement strand
GGCAAGCTGGGCCTGCGTGTCGGCAAGCTGCTGCTCGGTGGCAGTCAGACGACCCTTAAGATCGACAATCTTGGCAAGCATAGCGTCAACCTCGGAGGACAGCGTCTCCAAAAAGACGTCGACCTCGGCGGGATCATAGCCGCGCTTGGCCTCAGAGAAAGTCTGAGCCTGGATGTCAGCAGGGGTAATAGCCATAACAAGTTCTCCTTTATCATCGCCTTGGCGCCGGGCGCCCGACGTAAGTTACTGAGCCAGTACTATACGAGTATACCTATAAGAAGCTGCAGAATCAGCCTCTGCACCAACTGCAACGCAATAATCGCAACGACCGGCGAAAAATCAACGCCGCCCATCGGCGGAATAAACCGACGAAACAGGTTGAGCCACGGACCGCAGACGCTATCGAGCACCGCGGCAATATCCTGCAGCAGGCCGCCCTGCTTCATGGGAATCCACGTCATAAAGCAATAGACCACAATAAGTGTGGAGTAGAAGTTGAACAGCGTGTTGACCAACTGGACAATGGTGTAGATGTTGATGGGAATCTCCTCGTCTTGGGTTTACTTAAGGTAGCCGTCGGCGCGCAGCTTCTTGAGGTCCGAATCCTTGACCTCGCAGCCGGCGGGCAGCACCATAAACACGCGATCGCCCACCTCTTTGACCGTAGCGCCCAGGCCGCAGGCAAAGCCATAGCTAAAGTCCAGGACGCGCTTGGCGACCTCGGTGCGAACGCCAACAAAAATCAGCGCAACGGGCTGCTTGGTGCGCACGCGACGGACAACCGTCTCGACATCGTCATAGCTCTCAGGGCGCAGGACATAGGCAGGCAACTGCGGCGTGGCGTTAATGATGTTGCTCGCATAGGCCGAGCCGTCGCTCGGCGCAGAGGCGGGCGCAGGCGCCGCGGCGCGAGCGCGGGCGCTCTCGGCATAGCTCGACGGCGTGTCGTAAGCGCCGGGACGATAGCCGCCCGCGGCACTATCCTGCGAACGCGACGGCGGATTGTACGTCGTTGCATGACGCGAGTCATCGCCGACTAGCTGTCCGGAACGCGTGTACACGGCGACCGACTCGGCCTCACCGCGGCGCGTCTGGCCTAGCAGACCGTTGCTCGGCTCATCCTGGGTATAGAAGCCCTCGCCCGAGGTACCGCTGTAGCCGTTGTTCTGATAGCCATCATCGTAGCCGTCATCGTAACCGTAGTCGTCATCCTGGCCATAGCCCTGGTCGTAACCCTGCTGGTCGCCAAGGTGCATCTTATTTTTAATCTCGTCAAGGAAGCCCATGGTTGTGTCCTCTCACGGTTTAGTGCAGGCGCTCTGTAAACCAGTGCGCACTTCAGAGCCCTATTTTACTGCAAACTCCGGGCTAAATACTACCCTGCCCAGACGAATGAGCGTAGAGCCCTCCTCAAGGGCGGGCTCAAAGTCCTCGCTCATGCCGCAAGAGAGCTCGGGCAAGCTCAGATCGGGATGCGCCGCCTCCAGCTCATCCCTCAGCTCTCGCAGCCCGGCAAAAGTGCGACGTGCCACATCCTTGTTCCCTCGAGGAGCCATGGTCATAAGGCCCTGCACACAAATTCCCTCAAGTTCCGCAAGCTCGCCGGCAGCGCCACGAATCTCATCGGGCGAAAAGCCGCCCTTGGACTCCTCGCCGCTTACGTTAACCTCGATTAGCACCTGTTGGGGAGCAGAAAGCTCGCCCGCTTCGATCTTGCGAACGGCACGGCTCGAGATCGCCTGCGCCAAATGAAGCGAACCAACCGAATGAATCAGCTCGGCCGAACCCAACACCGCGTTAATCTTGTTGGTCTGAAGGTTGCCGATCATATCAAAGCGTACCTTGGGCAGCTCCGGATGCTCCGCCAGACCTGCGAGTTTGCGGACGAGCTCTTGCGAGCGGTTCTCGGCAAAATGGCGGTATCCCACCTGGATGGCCACGATGGTCTCATCGACGCCGACGGTCTTGGACACGGCAATCAGACGCGCGGCATCGCGGGACCTCCCCGCGCGATCGAGCGCGGCATAGAAACGCTCGAGTATCTGCTCGCGGCGAGCGCGCATTACATTCAAATAGTTATCCATTGCCAATCGCCTCCGCTAACAGCACAACAAGTAGTCCCATGCTAACGCAAGAGCGCAACCCCGCATCCGCAAGGCCGCGCTCCCTTAGGTATTTACAATCTCTCAACGAACGGGGCTGCCCTAGTCCTCGTCGTCCTCGGCATCATCCTCGTCCTCAAGATGATCCAGCAGGTAGCGAAGCCCCTCGCTCACCTCGTTAGCAGGCACCTTGGCAACATAGCGTGCATCGACGGCGGGCCTCATAATGACGCCCTCGCCCGAAGGCACGCGCATGCTCTCGAGCTCATCCTCGTCCGTACGGGCGATATCGCCGGCAGTCATACGCTGTCCGGTCAAAAGGAAGGTCAGACGGCAGGCGGCATCAATGGAAATCGAGGCGATGCGATCGAGGTAGCGCGAGACCATGATGGCGCGACGCAGGTCGTCATAGTTGCTGTCGTCGTCCATAAAATCGCCGGTGTCCATGCGGTTAAAGGTGCGGAAGAACTTCTCATACGCCGCATGCACCGGCTCGTCCTCGACGGCCAAGTTGCAGATGATGGACATGTCGTTAGTGACGAGCGCAGAAAGCGATGAACCCAGCACCTGGTAAACAGCTTCGGCCTCGGCCTCAACCGTACCGACGAGCTCCTGAGGCAGCGAGATGTCGGCCTTGACCATGTGACGCGTGGCGCGGCAGATTTGGCGAACCTTATCGGTCATGCGCTGCAGGTTAAAGTCGACGTAGATAATCGTCTGCAGCAATCGGAAGTCGGAGGCGACCGGCGACTGCGTAGCGATCAGGTTGTAGCACACGGCCTCCAAGTTGGCGCAGCGAGCATCGATCGAAAGCGTGCGCTTCTTGGTCTTGGTGGCGAGCTTGCGGTCGTCGGTCACATAGGCCTTCACGGCGTCGTGAAGGGCCAGATCGACGGCCTCGAAGATGCTCAGCATCTCGTGACGGGCCTCGATGAGCTGACGGGAAAACAGTTTGCGCATGGTTCACTCCAATCAGTTGGGTGCGGTCATGCCGCCCGCACAGTGAATACGCACCGGACCAGGTCCGATCGACTTGGGACTAGTCGCACCGATCAGCCAAAGCGGCCGGTGATATAGTCTTCCGTCCGCGAATCCGCCGGACTGGTGAAGATCGCGTCGGTTTGACCATACTCGATGAGCGTGGCGGGCTCACCGGCAACTTCCTGCAGGAAAAATGCGGTGTAGTCGCTGATGCGAGCCGCCTGCTGCATAGAATGCGTGACGATGATAATCGTCATCTCGGGCGCCAGCTCAGCCATCAGATCCTCGACCTTAGAGACGGACGTGGGGTCGATGGCGGAGCAGGGCTCATCCATCAGAAGGACATCGGGCTGCACCGCAAGCACGCGCGCGATGCACAGACGCTGCTGTTGACCGCCCGAGAGCGCCAAACCATCCTTGTTGAGCTGATTGGATACCTCTTTCCAGAGGTTGGCGCGCTTGAGCGATTCTTCCACGATGTCATCGAGGTCGCTTTTGCTAGTCACGCCCTGCAAACGAGGGCCAAAAGCGACATTCTCGTAGATGGATTTGGGAAACGGGTTGGGCTGCTGAAAAATCATGCCCACGCGGCGGCGAAGGTCGACCGGGTCGACGCCCTCGGCATAGATATCGTTGCCGTCGAGCGTCATGGTACCCTCGACGCGAGTACCCTCGATAAGGTCGTTCATACGGTTGATGCAGCGCAAAAACGTCGATTTACCGCAGCCCGAAGGGCCGATAAACGAGGTGATGGCGTTTTTGGCGATGTTGAGGTCGAGCCCCGTCAGCGCATGAAAGTCACCGTACCAGAAGTTGAAATCCTTGGCCGTGATGGCCGCTTGCTCCGGCGTGGGAGCGGACTGATAGACGGACATGGGACTCCTTAACTAGCGGCGCTTGCGCGACAGATAACGCGCAAACAGGTTGAAGGCCAGAATAATCGCCATCAGCAAAAGCGCGGTGCCGTAGGCTGCGTTCATGTTGATGCCGTCGTTGGCAAGCAGATAAAGGTGAACGGTCATGGGACGACCGGAATCGAGCGGCGAGATAGGCAGGTTGATGGCCTGACCCATGGTGTAGAGCACCACGGCGGTCTCGCCGATGGCGCGGCCGATGGCAAGGACGATGCCGGTGGCGATGCGGCCAAAGGCCGAAGGAAGCACGATCTTGGAGACGACCTGCCACTTGGTGGCGCCCAGGCCATATGCACCCCAACGGATATAGCGCGGAACGGCGCGGATTGCCTCCTCGGTGGTGCGCATGACGATGGGCAGCATCAGAAGCGCCAGCGCCAGGGCGGCCGAAACCATCGAAAGACCCAGGCCCATAGCCTCGACGAACAAGGCGTAACCAAAGAGGCCCATAACGATGGAAGGCACCGAGGCCAGGGCATCGGCAGCATAGCGAATGACGTCGACAATCTTACCCTGCTTGGCGTACTCAGCCAGATAGACCGCAGCCAAAACGGCAACCGGCGTGCAGATGAGCATGGCGAGCGCCGTCACGTAGATGGTCGAGACGATCGTGGGCCAGATGCCACCCTCGGCGTTTACGCCCTGCGGCCAGCCGAAGATAAAGTCGAGCGAGATATGCGGAAGACCGTTGATGACCACGTAGGCGATGATGGCAAGCAACACCAGGGTGGTGATATAGGCCGCGGCGCGAAACACGCCGAGCATAATCTTGTTGGACAGGTCCTTGTTGATGCGGCCCTTCCTGCCATGGGAAAGGGCACGCTTGATGCGCTCGCGCGACGAGGTCGTATCGACCGTCGTGTCAACGGAATCGGACATAGCCTACCCCCTCTTCTTGGAAATCAGGCGAACGATACCCACCAGTGCAGCGGAGATGATAAACAGGACCACGCCCATGCCAAACAGAGCCGAGCGATGCAGGCCCGAGGAATAGCTCATGTCGAGTGCGATCTGGCTCGTGAGCGTCGAGATGGGGCTCGAAATGCTATCCGGAATGACCGGGGCGTTGCCCACGACCATCAGCACGGCCATGGTCTCACCGATGGCACGCCCCATACCCAAGACGATTGCATCGACAATGCCCAGCTTGGCTGCAGGCAGCACGACCTTGTAGATGGTCTGCCACTTGGTGGCACCCATGGCATAGGACGCCTCGCGAATGCCCATGGGGATGGAATTGAGGGCATCGATGGTAAGCGTCGTGATGGTGGGAACGATCATGATGGCGAGTACGAACCACGCCGTCAGCGCGCCAAAGCCAAGACCGCCGGTCAGCTGCGCGATAAACGGACGGATGATGACCATGCCAAAGAAACCGTAGATGATGGAGGGGATGCCCGCCAGCAGGTCGACGGCGGGACTGATGAGCCTGCGCACGCACTTGCTGGCAATCTCGACCAGATACACGGCCGTACCCACACCCAGGGGCACGCCCATGGCAAGCGCACCGACCGTCACCAGACCAGAGCCCGCCAGCAGTGACATAATGCCGTAGTGACCCTCGGAGGGCGCCCACGTAAAGCTAAAGAAGTCCGCCAGGCCGATGTCGGTAAAGACGGGCAGCGCCGAGTACGTGGTAAAGACAAAAATCAGGATGACGGTGACGACCGCCAAGAACGCGCAGGCAAAGAAGATCCACTGCAGCGCTTTCTCTTTGAGATAGGTGCTGCGCGACACCAACGCCAACTCACGCTTTTTGGGCGCCTGAGCCTCCTGCTCAATCTGGGGGGTTTCCTGTGCTTCCACGCTACTCACTCCCCTTTCCGTCGTTGGTGACGGGAATAAAGCCCGCCTCGCGAATCTGCTTGTCCATCTTCTCGGACGTCACATAGTCAATGTAGTCCTGCGCCTGATGCGAAGGCGTACCCTTCACAAAGAAGTAAAGGTCGCGCGAGATGGGATAGCCGCCGCTTGCGACCGTCTTCTCGGATGCCTCGACATGGTTGACCGAAACGGCCTTAACCGAGGTCTTGGCGTTGAGGCTCTCGACAAAACCCAGCGAGATGTAGCCAATGGCGCCACGCGAGCGGGACACGACATCGCGCACCTGGCCCGTGCCCGAAAGAACAGCCGAGCGACGATCGAACGGCGTGCCGTCCATCACGATGGTACGGAACGCCTCGCGCGTACCGGACGCCTCGTCGCGGTTGATAACCTGAATCTTCAGGTCCTCTCCGCCGACTTCTTTCCAGTTGGTGATCTTGCCAGTGTAAATATCGCGGAGCTGCTCGGTCGAAAGGTTGTCGACCGGGTTGTCGTCGTTCACGATGACTGCGATGCCGTCGTGCGCGATTACGATCGGGGTCAGCCCAAGGTCTTGTTCGTCGGCATTGAGGCCACGAGACGAGCTGGCGATGTCGGCGGTGCCGGCGCTAACAGCTTCGATGCCAGCAGAGGAGCCAAGGCCGGAGACGAGCACGTCGATGCCGGTCTCTTCCTTAAACCCCTCGGCGGCAATCTCGGCAATGGGAAGGCACGTCGTAGAGCCGGCAACGGTAATGGAAGAGGCAGAAGATCCCGAGGAACAGGCGCACAGCGTGAGCGTGAGCACTGCTGCACTCAGGACCGATGCGATCTTTCTCATAGCATCACGCCAATCGCTGCATGGCGCCCGCAGGTGCCGCCCTCGTTGCGGTAGGAATAAAAACGGTCGTTCTGACGAACAGTGGAAAGCTTGGTGTCCACAATGCCGCTCGCCTCGACGCCGGCGTCCATCAGCGCCTCGCGAATGGCGGCGGAAAGATCGAGCATACGAGAAGTGGCGGCATCGATGCACGCGAACTCGGAGGCAAAGCAGTCCATAAGTTCTTGGGACACCTCGTACTCGTCGCCCAGAATATGGGGCCCAATATAGGCAGAGATGTCGTCCGGCTGGCAGCCAGCCGCCTCGCAGAGCGCTTGGCACGCCTTGGCGGAAATACGCGCAATCGTACCCTTCCAGCCAGAGTGCACCACGGCAAAGCCGCCGGGAGCCACCAGCACCACGGGAACGCAATCGGCAAAGCAGAGCATCACGGGTACCTCACGGACCGTGCAGACGATGGCATCGCAGCCCTCGGCAATCTGCTCGCGAATGTTCTCGAGATCATCGGCACCGTTCGAGGTCACCGTCACGACATGGTCACCGTGCACTTGATTGGGAACAAGCAGGTTGTGCTCGCACTCGGCAGCCCCTATGGCCTCGAGCGTGCGGCGACGATTTTCTTGAACGGCAAAGGGGTCATCGCCAACATGCGAGCCCAGATTGAGTGAGGAGTACGCATCTTCTGAAACACCACCGGTGCGCTCGGTAAAGGCAAAACGAACATCGTGCGTCGCGCCCTCTACCAACGTAACTCCATCATGGTCGACACGCGAAACGTTGTCCGCACGTGCTGCCATACTAAAGCCTCCTAATAACACAAGTATCGCGGCGACGCCGCTGCAGTCCGTGCCATACGGCTGCCATACTTCATCAAAAAGGATACCCGCAGCGGTAGGGACCAAACGTAAAGGGAACGTAAGGAGATTGGAGGCTTTCGTTTACAAAGGTGAAACACAAGAAAAAAGGGGGTGCGCCCAATCGGACGCACCCCATGCAGGTCGTTGATAAAGACGAACTAGAAGCTACCGCGCTTGAGGAAGTCGGGAAGCTCAAACTGGTCGTTACCAAAGTTGGGGAGCTCGGTACCGCCAACGTTGCGAGTCGGGGCAGCCTGAGCGGGGCTGGCAGCCGGAGCGGTGCGCTGCGGCTCGGCAGAAGCAGCTGCCTTGCTCTGGGACTGCTGAGCAGCGAAGAGC
>USHS01000052.1 GCA_900554585.1 uncultured Collinsella sp. | reverse complement strand
CCCTTTGGGGGCGGCACTTTTTGTGTGGGGTCCCGGTCTTCACAATTTCCGTCAAGCTTTTGGTTAGGTTTTGGTCGGTTGGCGTAAGGGCGGAAGGGCAAAAGATCATTCGATAAAAAAGCTCAGAGAAAGTGCTGGTAGGGGAGTTGTTGAGGTTTTCGACAGCTTTTGTCAACAAGAAACTTTGCAGCTATTGCTACGGATTGCGTTGCCGTGGCCTTGGCGGTGCGTGATGCTGGTCGTAAGCGTCGAATGCTCCGATTTTGGAGGCCAGCATGGATCTGTTTCTTGAGACTCCGCAGCAACAAGCCGAGCGCATGTTGCGCCAGCAGCAACGGCTTATGGAGATGCAAATGCAAAGGGCGGCCGTCCAGCCTCCTGCGCAAAACGCCGCGTCCGCGGTATCGTCTGCGGGTGAGGTGGACCCAGGAGTCTATTCCGTACAGCAAGATTCATATGCGCAGGAGCTTGCGTTCGACAAGCGTCGTGCGCGTCGCCGTCGTTGGACCCAGCGCCTGCGTACGCTGGCGATGATCGTGCTGATCCCGTTAGGGCTCGCGGCAATCTTCTTGGCCTCATATGCCCTCACGTGCATTCTCAACGGCGCCTCGCCCAGTGAGGTGCTTCAGCACTTGGCAGCTCTCGGCCAGCGCCTAAGCGATGTCGTAACAACCATCCGCGCCGGCTGGGAGAGTTAGCGTTTTAGTACCTGTGGCCCAAAATCCATTTGTCCGATTGCCATGTGACGCCCGGTGCGTGTGGCGGGGTAAGATTGATCGCGGTTTTGATTGATGATCGATTGGGTTTGTTGGGCGGAGTCTATGTCTGCTATTGATATCGTGCTTGTTGTGATCGCCTTGGTGGCGGTGGGGGTTGCTGTGGCTTGTGCCCTGCGGCTCAAGGGCCTTCGCACCGAGCTGCGGGAGCGCGGCGATAGCGGGGCAGAGATGCTGGCTGCGCTCGAGCAGGCCAACAACGCGCTCGGCACCCTGAACGTCGCGTTGGCAGAAACTCGCCGCACGGCAAATGCCATCGCGCAACAGCAGACGACCGATGCGGCCGTAGAGCAGCAGCGCTACCTGACCATCGCGCGTGAGTTCTCGCAGGCCGGCGACCGCATGGATGACCTGCGCCGCGAGACGGCCCAACAGCTCGGCGCCAACCGCGAGGGTATCGAGCACCGCCTGGACAAGGTACGCGAGACGGTCGATGCCCAGCTGGGCGCCATCCGCAAGGACAACAGCGTGCAGCTCGATCAGATGCGCGCGACGGTGGACGAGAAACTCTCCCGTACGCTCAACGATCGCCTGTCTGCATCGTTTAAGCAGGTGAGCGACCAGCTCGAGGCTGTGTACAAGGGCCTGGGCGATATGCAGTCCATTGCCACCGGCGTGGGCGACCTCAAGCGCGTGCTGGGCAACGTCAAGGCGCGTGGCATTTTGGGCGAGGTGCAGCTGGGTGCAATCCTGGCGGACATCCTTACGCCCGACCAGTATCTGGAAAATGTCGCCACCAAGCCTGGCGCCTCGGAGCGCGTTGAGTTTGCCGTCAAGCTGCCGGTGGACGAGGGCGATCCCGTGCTGCTGCCGATTGACTCCAAATTCCCGGGCGACGCGTACGAGCATTTGCTCGACGCCCAGGAGTCGGGTGACGCTGAGGCCGTCGCCGCAGCGCGCAAGACGCTCGATGCGATGGTAAAGCGCGAGGCAAAGGACATCTGCGAAAAGTACCTGAGCGTGCCCGCGACCACCAACTTTGGCATTATGTTCGTGCCGTTTGAGGGTCTATACGCTGAGGTCGTCAGCCGCCCCGGGCTTATCGAGACCCTGGGCCGCGACTATCACGTCAACGTTGCCGGCCCTAGCACCATGGCGGCCATCCTCAACAGCCTGCAGATGAGCTACCAGACGTTTAAGTTGCAAAAACGCACCGACGACGTGCTACGTGTGCTCTCTGCCGTCAAGGCCGAGCTGCCACGCTATCAGGCGGCCCTGCGCCGCGCCCAGCAGCAGATTGAGACTGCGGGAAAGACGGTCGAGGGCATCATCACCACGCGCACCAACGTTATGGAGCGCAAGCTCAAGGATATCGACGCGCTGGAAGACGCGCGGGAGGCCGACGAGATCTTAGGGCTCACATCCGCGGAGCTGCTCGCAGACCAAAAAGACGAGGACTAGCTGCATCTGACGGTGGGGCGCCGGTGTAAACGCGGGGCGCGGGCGCTTTTCGCATCGTGCTTGCCTGAAGTGCGCTTTAGTGTGCAACAATGGCGTTTCGCCCTATCAGACGCGAAAGGAAGCCCATGTCTCAGAGAAACACCAGTCCGCTCAAACGCTCCACCGTGCGCCGCACGCTGCAGCGTTTTTGGGACGTCACGCGCACGCAGCCGCTGATCGTCTTTCTCTCGGTGTTCTCGTCGGCGGGCTACATCTTTTTGCTCACGTTTGCCAACACCTACGTGATGGCCCTTATCGTCGACCGCGTCCAGGCCGGCCCCGTGGCGGGCGACCAGGTGTTTGAGGTCTTTGGCCCTTACATTCTGGCGCTCGTGCTCGTTAACCTAGTGGGCCAAATCCTCTCCAAGCTGCAGGACTACACCGTCTACAAGCTCGAGATTGCGGGCAACTATCACTTGGCGCGCCTGTGCTTTGACACGCTCTCCAATCAATCCATGACATTTCACACCAGCCGTTTTGGCGGATCGCTTGTGAGCCAGACGAGCCGTTTTATGAGCGGCTACACGGGGCTGGTGGACGTGACGGTGTATTCGCTCATTCCCACTATCACCTCGGTTGTCTGCACGGTGGCGGCGCTCGCCCCGGTGGTGCCGACGTTTACCGTGATCCTGGTGGGCATTATGGTCGTCTACATCGCGTTTGTCTGGCTTATGTACAAGCGCATCATGCCGCTTTCGGCCGCGACGTCCGCCGCTCAGAACAAACTGTCGGGCGTGCTGTCCGACGCGGTCACGAACATCCTGGCCGTCAAGACCTGTGGGCGCGAGGACTTTGAGCGCGACCTGTTCGACGCCGCCGACCGCGCCGCGCGCGATGCCGAAACGGTTTCGATGCACGCCATGATGCAGCGCAACTTTACGACCTCGGGCCTTATCGTCATCACCATGGCCGTGGTGAGTGTGTTCGTGGCGGGTGGCAACGCGTGGTTTGGCATTTCGGCCGGCGCGCTCGTCATGATCTTTACCTATACGTACAACCTCACCATGCGTCTGAACTACGTAAGCTCCATGATGCAGCGCATCAACCGCGCGCTGGGCGATGCGGCCGAGATGACACGCGTGCTAGACGAGCCGCGTCTGGTGGCAGACGACGAGAATGCTCCCGAGCTCAAAGTGACCGAGGGCGCGATTGATTTTGAGCACTTGAGCTTTGCATACCGTGACGCCGCGGCGGGCGAGAGCGTGTTCGACGACCTGACGCTCCATGTGGCGGCGGGCCAGCGCGTGGGCCTGGTGGGCAAATCGGGCTCGGGCAAGACGACGCTCACCAAGCTGTTGCTGCGCCTGGACGACGTACAGGGCGGCCGCGTGCTCGTGGACGGCCAGGACGTCTCGCGCTGCACGCAGCAGAGCCTGCGCCGCCAGGTTGCCTACGTGCCGCAGGAGGCGCTGCTGTTCCATCGTTCCATTCGCGAGAATATCGCCTACGGCCGTCCCGACGCCACCGACGAGCAGATCCGCGAGGCGGCTCGCTTGGCTAATGCGACCGAGTTTATCGACCGCCTGCCCCGTGGCTTTGACACCATGGTGGGCGAGCGCGGCGTTAAGCTTTCGGGCGGCCAGCGCCAGCGCGTGGCCATCGCCCGCGCTATCCTGACCGACGCGCCGATTTTGGTGCTCGACGAGGCGACGTCTGCCTTGGACAGCGAGTCCGAGGCGCTGGTGCAGGAGGCGCTCGAGAACCTGATGCGCGGCCGCACCTCCATTGTGGTGGCACATCGCCTGTCCACCGTGGCGGCGCTCGACCGCATCGTGGTGCTGGCGGACGGCGAGATTGTCGAGGACGGTACGCATGCGCAGCTTGTCGAGGCGGGCGGCGAGTACGCAAGCCTGTGGGGCCGCCAGACCGGCGCATTTTTGGAGGCGTAAAGACCCCATACGTGGGACAATCGTGCCCATAAGTTTGTTATGCCGCTGAGCCGAGGAGTCGTTATGCCACGCGAGACCAATGCCGCCAAACGCGAGCGCGCCGTTGAGGTGTGCGAGCGCCTCAACCGTCGTTATGGCCCGGTCGAGTGTTTTTTGGATCACGAGAATCCCTTTAGGCTGCTCATTGCGGTACTGCTCTCGGCGCAGACGACCGACGCGCAGGTCAACAAGGTGACGCCGAAGCTGTTTGCCCAGTGGCCCACGCCCGAGGCCATGGCGGGGGCGAGCGTGGCCGATGTGGCCGATACCATCAAGTCGCTTGGCTTTTATAAGAGCAAGGCCAAGCACGCCGTGGAGGCCGCGCAGATGATCGTTGCCGATTACGGCGGCGAGGTACCTGCCGACATGAAGGAACTCGTCAAGCTGCCGGGTGTGGGACGCAAAACGGCGAACATCGTGCTCAACGTGGGGTTTGGCATTGTCGAGGGCATCGCGGTCGATACACACGTCAACCGCATCGCACACCGCCTGATGCTGAGCCCCAAGACGCATGCCAAGGAGCCGCTCAAGACCGAGCAAGATCTGCTCAAGATTTTGCCGCACGAGTATTGGGAGTCGGTCAACCACCAGTGGATCACCTTTGGCCGCGAGATCTGCGACGCCCGCAAACCTAAGTGCGACGAGTGTCCGCTGGCAGACCTTTGCCCCAGCGTACGGGTGGGCTAGGTCGCAAGGGCAGGGTGTCGCCGCTCTTGCGTGTCTCCGGGCGGCACAAATCGGGATGCGGCCGGTGACCACGGCGCTCGCTACGACTCCCGAAGCAAGAACTCTTCTACCGGCACAACCGATGCCCCCTCGGTATCGTAGCGCTCGGAGCCGTGATATACGACGGCTCGGTCCTTTGCGGGAATGCCAAGTTCGGAACCAACAGAGCGTAGGTGTCGAGCGAATGTGTCGCGATAGGTAGCGCCCGATTTTATTTCGAACGCCTGTGGGCGAGCCGGCTCTGTTAGATCGATAAGGTCGATCTCTCGTTTGCTGTCGTCGCGATAAAAGACAAGCGTGGGCTCGATGCCTCTGTTGAGATATGCCTTCTGGCGTTCCGAGACAACGAGGTTTTCGAATATTTCCCCGCTTAGGGGGTGGTTCATGAGACTGCGCTCGTCGTGAATGCCAAGCAGATGGCAAAGTAGCCCCGTGTCGTAGAAGTACAGTTTTGGTGCTTTGGTAAGCCGCTTGCGCATGTTTCCAGCATATGGCTGAAGCAGGAACACCAAATAGCTTGATTGCAGGATCGAAAGCCACGAGCTGATCGTCGCCGTGGCGACTCCCACATCAGCGGCGAGTCTTGATAGGTTAAGCAGCCCTCCCGCGCAAGCCGCGCACAGCCCGATCATTTTTCTAAAGGAGCTCAGGTTGCGCACGTCGAGAAGACCGCCCGCATCGCGTTCCACATAGGTCATAAGGTAATTTTGGTAGAACATATTGGTGGGGATGCCCGCATCATATATGCGCGGGTATCCCCCGCGAATCAGGTAGGTGTCAAGCGAGATTTGCGTATCGCTGAGCTCCTGGTAGGAGAGAGGTAGGAGTTTGAGCATGCCGACGCGCCCGGCAAGCGATTGCTGGATGTTGTGCATGAGCAAAAAGTTTTGCGAGCCGGACAATACATACTGGCCGGTCCTTCCGCGCTCGTCGGAAGCGACCTGAATCATGCTGAACAGCTCCGGTGCATATTGGGCCTCGTCGATGATCAGATGATCGGGGCGCCTGCTGATAAAGCCGACGGGGTCATCGAGTGCGGCGCGACGGACTTCCGGGTTCTCGAGGTTGAGATATTCATATTCAGGAAAGACGGCCTTGATGAGAGTTGACTTGCCGCTTTGGCGTGGCCCCGTAAGCGAGACGACGGGAAACCATTCTGACATGTCGCGTAGCTTTTGGGCCATAGTTCGCTCAATCATTTTTAACACCCTTCGTGTCTTGCATCGCATGCTCGCAGGCATGCTTTTGGTTCGAAAGTCTCGTGCCGAGTTTGTTGGTATCCGTCGGGTTCTGTGGCAGGTCTTTGGTTTTTGCCACATTGCCAAGGCAAAATAACCATAATTAGTAACTAGAAGTTACCACAACTATAAAGTAGGAATTACCATAATTGCAAAGTAACGCAGGTGGAAGCTGACAATTGATGCTGTCCGTTCAGACTGTTTGTGCCGAGGGCGTTCGGGCATGCGCGTTTTGGGGTAGCTGTTTGGCGTGCGCTGGCGTGTCCACCTCATGCGTTACCATGACAATCAAGACTTTTGACGTACGACCCGCCGAGCTTGCCCCGGCGGGCTTTTGGCGTTGCAATGCCGGAGGAACAGCATGCTCATTCACCGTATAGCCGCGCAGCTCTACACTGCCGAGGCCTTGCAGACCGTCGAGGCCGGACTCGATGCCGGCGAGGACGTGACGCTGGCCGTGTCGCAGTCGGGCCGTACGCTTATGGCGGCCGCCCAGTTTGCGCGCCGTCCGCGACCGACGGTCTACATTGTGAGCGGCGAGGACGCGGCCGATCGCGCCGCGCGCAGCCTTGCCGCCTACGTGGGCCTTGCGCATGTGTGCCGTTTTCCCGAGCGCAAGGACTATCCGTGGCGCGAGCAGGCGCCCGACGACGCCGTGGTGGCGCAGCGCTGCGAGGCTCTGGGGCGCATCGTGCGCGGGGACAACTGCATCATGGTTGCCTCGGCCCGTGCGCTGCTGCGCTGCGTGCCGCCGGTCGAGAGTCGCTATTGGGAGTCCACCACTTTTGCGGTGGGCGAGGAGATTCCTTTTGACGAGGTGCCGCAGCGCCTGGTGGGCATGGGCTACACCAATGCCGGTGCCGCCGACGCGCCCGGTCTGTTCCGCGTGCACGGCGACACCGTCGAGGTGTTTCCCGCACAGGAAAAGGCGCCCGTGCGCATCGAGTTCTTTGGCGACGAGATTGACCGCATCCGCCGCATGGTGAGCTCCACGGGCCAAACCATCGGCAACGAGGACAGCATCGAGATCTTCCCCTGTCGCGAGTTGGCGCTCACCGACGAGGCCGTCCACAACATGCATGTGGCGCTCTATCGCGCCAGTCAGGACGACAGCAAGCTGGCGGCGCTGCTCGAGATGGTGGATGCGCGCATCGTCACGCCCGAGCTCGACCGCTTTTTGCCGGTGATGTACGGCCAGACTGTGAGCCCGCTGTCGCATGTGAGCGGCAAGGCGCTCGTGGTCCTGTCCGAGCCACGCTCGCTGTTCGACGACTGCCTGCGCGCCTACGAGGATATCGAGGCCCGTGCCGGCGAGGCGGGGATTGACCGCTTGGACGGCTTGTACGTGCGCGCCCAACAGCTCGATTTTGGTGCTCAGCAGCGCCTGAACTATGTGAGCCTGATTCGCGCCGGCGGCGCGGTTACGGCAGAGCTCAAGATTGAGCAGCCTGCCATCGCAGGCTCGGACAATCGCTTTATGACGCGCATTCAGGAAGTCGTGGGCAAGCGCTACGCCTGCGTGTTTGCCATTCCCGACCGTGGCGCGCGCGAGTCGATGGAGCTCACCTTTGGCGACGAGGGCATTACCTTTGAGGAGTCGCTGACGGCCGCGCCCGAAAATGCCGGCGCTATCGGCGACCGCGTGCGCGTGGCAGCGGCGGATTCTGCTGACCGTGCTGCCCGCCAGGATGCTCATGCTGCAATTCGCGAGCGCCGCGCCGACGCGCTCA
>USHS01000051.1 GCA_900554585.1 uncultured Collinsella sp. | reverse complement strand
CATCGATGACAGCCTGGATGAGGCCAAACTTAACTCCGGAGACAAGCTCGTCTGGCGCTATCTGGTCGACGGCAAGCGACCTGCCGAGCGTGTGGACGGCATTGTTGTTGAGCCAGACGCCGATAGACCCGTCGATTCCAAATCCGACGCCAATGGCTTTGGAAATGCCGTAACGAATGCCGATACCCCCACGGGTACCACGGCAGAAGCTTGGACGTTTAACTATAAGCAGTATGCTGGCGGAAGCTATGCAAACGCGAGCGAGCCAGTGATCGTTGACGGCCATGTCTATTTGGCGGTCAATGATCAGCTTCTTAAGATTGATTGCCAGACGGGCGAGGTTGTCTCATCTGCGAAGCTCAAGGCTAGCGTGAGCTACACTGCTCGTCCCGTGTACGCAAAGGGTCTGGTCATGGTACCGCTCAGCGGTGGCTCGGTACAGGCTCTGACGGTCGACAGACTCAAGACGGTCTGGATGACTTCGGCGGTAAGTGCCGAGGCCCAGGCGAGCTCCTCGTTAACGGTCGACGGCGACTACCTGTTTATTGGGACGGCTGATGGGACTCGTGACATTACTAAGTTCGTCAACGGCTTTGTGGTCTGCGTTGACATCCAATCGGGCAGGGTAGTCTGGAAGCACAATAACGCGGACGAGGGTTATTACTGGACCGGCGGTGTTGTCGTGGACGGTAAGTTCGTGGTCCCCACGTCTTCCGGAACGGTAGAGGTGCTTGATCAAAAGACCGGTGAGGTATTGGGTGAGCTCGCCCTCGGCGTAACGACAAACTCGAGCATTGTGGTGTCGCAGGACGGCAAAACCATGTATTTGGTCACGCGCGACGGCAGCTTGCATGTGATTTCGTTCGATGATTCGCTGCGGAGCGAGCTGTCGCTGTCCGAAAAGAGCGTCGATCTTGGTTTGACGGGCTGCGCTTCGATCCCGACGCTTCTTGATGGCAACACGTTGCTGATTGGTGGCGAAAAGGGCGATTCGTCCGCGCTGGCAATCGTTGACCTTAAGACGATGGGCGTCAAGCTTGTCTCTGGTTCTAACGGTGTCGCACTGCCTGCGGGTGGCATTAAGGCTTCGCCGCTGGTCTCAAAGCAGGCCGAGGGAACCTATGTGTACTTTACGGTCAACGGTGTTCAGCTTGATAACAAGGGAAACCGCATCTCCGGTGGCGGTGTCTACCGTTACAAGATGGGTGATGCCGAGGCGACCTTGGCATATGACGCATCGGGGCACAACGAGTACTGTGATTCGCCTGTTGTTTCCGACCGTTACGGCAACCTGTATTACATCAACGATTCCGGCACGCTGTTCCGCCTGAGTGACGGCATTAACGTCGTCCTGGCATATGGTGACGGGTCGTCCTCGAGCTCTGCCGTGTTTAAGGGAAACAAGCTGGTTAAGCCCGCCGATCCGACGCGTGAGGGTTATACCTTTGCCGGTTGGTACACGGATGAGGCCTGCACTGAGGCGTACGACTTTGACGCCGCGGTGACGACAGATATAACGCTGTATGCCAAGTGGACCAAGAATGCCGTCAACCCTGGTGGCAACGGCGGCTCCGATGCCAACGGCGGTTCCGGCTCGGGCAACGGCGGATCTGACTCTAATGGCTCTGGCTCCAATGGCAACGCTGACGGCTCTGGCAGTGGCGCTAACTCCGGTAGCGGTACGAATGGTCAGCAGACCGGCGGCGCTGTTTCGCCGGGCCAGAAGCCGGTGTCGTCTACCACGACTACGACCGAGACCAAGGACGACAAGGATTCCAAGAAGGATTCCGATAAGTCAGACAAGAAGGACAAGAAGTCCGACAAGAAGGACGGCAAGTCCGACAAGTCCGATTCCAGCTCCGACACGGGCTCGTCTGCTGTGGCCACTGCCAAGAAGTCCGCTGCGGCTCCCTCGCAGGAGTCTGGCTTCAACCCGCTCGCCATTGCTGGCGTGGCGGCCGGCGTGATCGGTCTCGCCGTCATCGGCGTGTTCGTGCTCACTAAGCGTCGGTAGGTGAGGGCTGTGTCCAATAAGCCTCAGGACGCCGAGTCCAAGCAGCCCGACTCGTCGTTCATCCAGCTTGACGATGCAAAGCAAAAGGGCGCCGCTTCGGCGGCGTCCGCCCCGCGGCGCAAGGCACTTGTTGGCGCCCTGACGGCCGTCTGCATCGTCTTGATCGTTGTGTCGCTAGGCTTTGTCCAACCTTCTTCCAGCGGTGCTTGGTCCATCGATTGGATCACTCGGGCCGTGGCGGGGAAGAGCGTTGCCGACTCTGGTTCTACCGCCCCTCGCAAGACGGAGGCAGCGGGCTCCCCGTCTTCTGATGCCGTGGATTCAGAGTCTAAGGACTCGGATGAATCTGGCTCCAATGACGCTTCCGAATCTTCGGATAAGGACGCAAAAAAGGATTCGAAAGAGAAGAAGTCCAAAGGCAAGGACGGCAAGAAGTCCAACAACACGTCTGCTGGACAGGGTTCTGAATCCGCCGGTGGATCGAGTTCTTCTGACGGCTCTTCTTCGGGCGGCGGCTCGGCGTCTGGCGGTGGGTCTGCATCCAACAGTGGCAGCGCCTCTGCGGGCAATCAGGGCGGCTCGCAGCAGCCTGGACGTGTTACCGTGACGGTTTCGGTCACATCGAGTGCCGTGGGCAATCCCGTGTCTTCTGGTGGCACCTTCACCTTTAACGAGGGCGCTACGGTCTACGATGCCCTGTGCGCCCTGGGGCTTTCCGTGAATGCGCGCGGCACGTCGTACGGAACGTATGTCGCCGCTATTGGCGGTTTGGCCGAGAAGGAGCATGGCGGCACGAGCGGCTGGATGTATTCCGTCAACGGCGTGACACCCAACACGGCGTGCAGCAACTATGTCTTATCCAACGGCGACAGAGTCGTCTGGTATTACGTAACGGGCTAGTGGCCTCGACATAACACGCCAAACGGGCGGTTCGGACAAACATCCGAGCCGCCCGTCTTTATACGAATGGGACGCAGTTTCTTGCTTCCTACGCCTTCCTCGACGGGCTCTGCAAACAAAAAAACCGGTTGGAACGAGAATTCCAACCGGTTATACCTTCAAGCAAATGTCGAACAAACTACGACTGCGCGCCCTCGAGGAAAAAGCGACGGCTAAAGTAGTTGTACCAGGTGACCAGGAACGTGGCGATGGCCTTCATAGCCTGGTAGCCGATGCTCAAAAACGTGACGCCCACAAACATGTACAGGTCGTTGAGGCCCAAACCAATCACCGACAGGATGGTGAAGATCGTGAACTCGCGCTTGCGGCTCATGCCCTCGCGGTGGTCGAACACGTACTTCATGCTGAGCCAGTAGTTGACCACGACAGACGTGGTAAATGAGATCGTGGTGCTCATCAAAAAGTCGAGGTGGAACAGCTCGACGAGCGCAATAAGCATGCCCCAGTCGATGCCAAAGGAGATAAGACCCACGACAGCGAACTTGAGGAATTGCTTGGTATGAGGTTGTGCCAGTGCCTTGCGCACGTAATCACATCCAATGCGTTGACGAATCGAGCAACGAGATACTTTAGAGCTTTTGCATGGGAAACGTAAGGTCTTTAGCAAGAACTATACGAACTCGCCAAATATTCAAGAGGTAATCCGCAAACGTTGCAAATCTTCCCGTAAACGAGCAAGGCCCACGAACAGCGCAGCACTCGACGCGCGTCATCCGTGGGTCCCGTAGCGCAACGAGGAGGCCGGGCTACTTGGTCTGCTCGCCCTCCAGGAAAATCTTGCGCGTTACAAAGTTGTAGACCATGACCAGTGCGGTAGCGCAAATCTTGGCGATATTGGCCTCAAGGCCCAGGCCGGCGTTGAGGGCCAGCACGATGCCGTCGTTGAGCGCCAGGCCAATAACGGACAACACGACAAAGATAATGAACTCGCGGTGGCGGCTCATGCCCTCCTTGTGCGCAAACACGTACTTCATGCTCGCGACGTAGTTAAAGATGAGCGAGACGATAAAGCCACTGGTGTTTGCGATCAGGATATTGAGGCCCAGACCGTAGTGGAGCAGATTCATGATGCCAAAGTCGATGACGGTGGCAATGACGCCGACGACGCCAAACTTCATGATCTGCGCAAGGAGCTTTTGCATGACACCTGCCTTAGGGTGGCGCCACGGCGCCGTGGGGATGGCAAACTCAGCAAGTTTAGCCAATCCCCGCAGGCGGGGCTAGGCGCGCTCCTCGATAGCACCGTTTCTATATGCATCGAGCAGTTGGCGCAGGTCCTGGATCTGGCTGCGAATCTTGACGCCGGTATCGGTGTCGCTTACCATGCGGCGCCGGTCAGCCTCGTCAAAGCGGTTGGTCTCGCTTTCGATGTCGATGTTGCGGGTGAGCGCCTCGGCAACGGTGGTAAAGGCCTGGGGCGACTTGAGGCGGCATCCGCGCGAGCTCGAGATGAGCGTGTAGCCGGCGATGCCCGTTTTGGGATGGTAAGCGCGACAGAAACCGCCATCGATGACCAGCAGCTTACCGTTGGCGCGGATGGGCTGCTCGCCCTTGGTGGTCTTGACCGGGGTATGGCCGTTGATGATGTGTCCTGTCGGCGAGCAGGCCATAGGGGCGACGCCAAACTCGCGCATGATGTCGTCGCAAACGGACGAGGACGTGGTGAGCGTATAGTACGGGTCCATCGGCTCGACCCATGTGCTCTTGTCGGCGATGTAGGCGCGCTCGAAGGTGCGCACCACGCGTCCGCTGGCGGGTGAGTTAAAGCCGATCCACAGGTACCACATCCAGTCGAGGGCATCGCGGTCGCCGACGCGCCACGCGCGGCGGGCGATATAGTCGCAAAAATCAAAATAATCGCGGCCGGCGTGCCAGGTACCCAGGCAGTTCATGCTGCTAAAGGTGCCGTCTTCGTTGAGCGGCACGCAGCCGTGGAACAGCAGATTGCCGTTGGCGACCTTATACAGGGAGCCGTGGGCATAGAGGAAATCGATGTGGCGATGCAGGTGATCGGCGGTGACAAACTCGGACACGAGCTTGTCGATGATGTGCTGCTCCTCGGGCGTGAGCGTGTAGGGGTCCGCCGGATCGACGGTGGGGAAGTCGTTGGTCGTGAGCGGCCACACGCTGCCGTCGGCAAGCGTGACCGTGCCGGCGTCGTGATCGACCTTGTCGAGCAGCAGGCGGTCGGTCATGTCAAACTCGGGGTGGCGCTGGATAATCTGGCCCTCGAGCTTAAAAAGCAGGACGTTAATGGCTTCGATCAGTGGGCTGATGGACTCGCCGGCGGTATAGGTGGCGTCGGCGAAGGCGACAAGCTCGCGCAGCGAGATGCCGTAGTCGTTCTCGAGAATCTCGTAGTTGCCGTAGCGCAGGTTGTTGCGCAGCACCGTGGCGATGCAGGCGGGCTCGCCGGCAGCGGCGCCCATCCACAGCAGGTCGTGGTTGCCCCACTGAATATCGAGCGAATGATAGGTGAGCAGGCGGTCCATAATCTTGGCCGCGCCGCCGCCGCGGTCGAAAATGTCGCCCACCAAGTGCAGGTGGTCGACGGCGAGACGCTTGATGAGTGAGGCAAGCGACTCGATAAAGTCGTCGGCGCTGGCGGTCTCCAAGATGGATTCGATAATGCGCTCGTGATAGCGCACACGGTAGTTGTTCTCGTCCGGATGCGTGTGCAGCAACTCGTCGATGATGTAGGCGTAATCGCGCGGGATGGCCTTGCGCACCTTGGAGCGGGTGTAGCGGCTCGAAAGCGAGCGGGCAACCACGATGAGCTGGTCGAGCATGGTCTTGTACCAGGTGGGCGAGTCCTCGCGCCGGCCGCGGACAAGATCGATCTTCTCGCGCGGATAGTAGATGAGCGTGCACAGCTCTCCCTTTTCGTCAAAGGAGAGCGTGTCGCCAAAGATCTCGTCGACATGCTCGCGCACGACACCCGAGCAGTTGTTGAGGATGTGCATAAAGGCTTCGTACTCGCCATGCACATCGCTCATAAAATGCTCGGTGCCCTTGGGCAGGTTGAGGATGGCCGAGAGGTTGATGATCTCGGTGAATGCGGATTGCTCGGTGGGGAACTGTCTCGACAGCAGGCGCAGATACTTGAAGTCTTGCGGATTGCGATCGAATGCGACCATGGGGCACCTTCCGATGTGGTGGTAAAACTGATAAAACAGCGTCAAACGTTTATCAGTATGCGCCGCTTTTGTTTCGATTGGAGATGGGAGGTCAAATTGTTGGCCGAACGGTTTGGTAAATCGATTTAGTTGAGGTAGATATGGCGGTTGAATGGAGACGCGGGGTCGTTTTTGCAGGCGCATACCTCCGGGATCGATAGGGATGATAACGGTAAAGATGTTCACTACCTTTGGTTCAATTTGGTAAATAGTGGACATTTGTACCGTATTCACGCTTGCTGTGCGATAATTTGCGCAGCAATGAGTAAGGAGCCTCATATGAGTGATTTTGTCCTGACCTGTGAATCCGCCGTCGATCGAACTCGGGAGTTCTTTGAATCGCGCAATATCCCTGTCGTGTGTTTTCATTACGAGATCGACGATGTTGTCTATACGGACGATCTGTATCAGTCGATTGCGCCGGACAAGTTTTTTGCCCAGATAGCCGCGGGCGCTATGCCCAAGACGTCTCAGGTGAGCGTGGGTGAGTACGAGGAGTTTTGGGAGCCGTTTGTTGCCGAGGGTAAAGACGTGCTGCACCTGGCGTTGTCGTCGGGTATTTCGGGCACGTATGGATCGGCCTGCGTTGCGGCGCAGATGCTCGCGGATCGCTATCCCCAGGGCGGAAAGGTGCGCGTCGTCGATTCGCTGGTGGCGTCTTCGGGCTTTGGCCTGCTGGCGGAATGTGCCGCCGACGTTCGCGATAGCGGCGCTTCGCTCGACGAGACGGCCGCTTGGATTGAGGAGCATAAACTCAACCTGCACCACTGGTTCTTCTCGACCGATCTGTCGAGCTACCTGCGCGGCGGTCGCATTTCGGCCGCGAGCGCGATCATCGGCACGGCGCTCAAGATTTGCCCGCTTATGACGGTCGATTGCGACGGTAAGCTGGCACCGCGTGAGAAGATTCGCACCAAGAAGCGCGCGATCTCCGAGATGGCCAAGACCGTGATGGCGCATCTGCAGGACGGCACGAACTATTCGGGCAAGTGCATCATGTCGCACTCGGCGTGCCGCGAGGACGCCGAGGCTGTTGCCGCGCTGATAGAGGAACAGGTTCCGCAGCTCAAAGGCAAGATTGAGATCAATAGCATCGGTGCTCTGATTGGCTCGCATACCGGCCCCGGCACGGTAGCCGTCTTCTTTATGGGCGATAAGCGCGTGGACTAACGTTCGTGGGCTGGCTGACGGTTTTAACCGCTGCGCCTGTCCCTCCTGACATTTGATAACAGAAAAAGGCCCGTCCCGTTGCTTGCGGGGCGGGCCTTGCTGTTGCAGCTAGCGTTTCTTTCCGCGGAAGAAGAAACCGTGCAGCGAGGGCTTGAGTCCGCGGTTGGCGCGACGCTCCTCGATATGATCATGGATCGAAGCGACTCGTTCGATGACTTCGTCGGGGATCGGCACGTCGGGATTCATGTTCTCGACCTGGCTAACCTCGGCGGCGGCGACCTGGTCGATAATGGGCACATCGTCGCGCGAGATGACGGGCGTGGCGTCTTCTTTCATCTTGCGGTAGCGCTGCATCATGTCGGTCTGAAGCTGCTGGGCCGAAGGCGGCGTCCAGATGATGGCGTTGGCGCCGGCGGCGATGGTTTCGCGGATGCTCTCGGGCGTCTTGCCGCCCGGTGCGATGAGCGGCAGGTTGGGATAGTGCTCGCGCAGCTCGCGCAGGACCTGGGGCGTGTTCTTGCCGGCCGCGATGTTCAGGACCTTGGCTCCGGCGCGCACTTTGGCATGCGCATCATCGTCGCAACGTACGACCGTGGCGATGACGGGGATGTCGGCGATGTTGGTGATGTGCTCGACCATCTCGGCAGTAG